>USGH01000001.1 GCA_900554225.1 uncultured Eubacteriales bacterium
CGGCTGCGGTATATAAGGAGGAGTGGCAGAGCGGCGATCCGGGAGATGTGGTATACGACCTGCGTGTGGCTTGTCCGGGACCGAATCCGGTGTCCGGGTATCTCCGTATGCCGCGCAATGCAGCCGCACGTTCCCTGCCGATTGTGGTGCTGTACATGGGATACAACGTGACCGCCGCGCAGGTGCCGAACAAAGGAAACGCGATTCAGCTCTGTATCAACCAGCAGGGCGAACCGAACGGACAGAGTGCGGCATATTACGCGCAGCTTTTGGCAACGAAATATGCGAATTTCGGCTTTGACGACGCGGAAAACCGCGATCCGGATACGGTATTCTTCAAGTATATGGTGCTGCGCGCGCTTCAGGCTGTCCGGTACTGTATGACGCTGCCGGAGTGGGATGGGGTTCACGTGAAGGTATGCGGCGGCAGTATGGGCGGATTTCAGGCGATCCAGGCGGCGGCGCACGAGGCGCGTGTGACAGAGGTGGACATAGCGATTCCGTGGCTGTGCGATCTGCGCGCGATCCAGTCGGGCAGACTGGGCGGATGGCGGCCTGCGCCTGCTGCGGGACTCGATTACTACGATACGGTGTGCGCATCGACCCGTGTTCTCTGCCCGGTGGAGATCACGGCGGGTCTGGGGGATTATGTATGCCCGCCCTCCGGCGTGACCGCGCTCTATCACGCCCTGCCGGGTCATGTGAAGCTCCACTTCCTGCAAAATCGCACCCATCCCTATACGGCGCCGGAATACGACACGTATACGATGGAAAAGTAATCGCATAACACAAAAAATTCCGGGGTGGAATCCGTTTCGTGGGATCCTGCCCCGGTTTTGTTATGCTTTTTTGCCCTCGAAGAAACCGCGCAGCGGCAGCGTATCGACCCAATCGAAGCGTTTGTCCATCCATTTGCTGCACAGACCGATGAGGAAGCCGTTGATCGGCGCGACAAGGATGGTACCCCATTTGACGCCCTCGAAGTGGAGAAAGCCGAAGAAGGCGAAGGATAGAAGAACCGATACGACGCAGCTGGTGCAGTCATAGACGGTTTTGGTTTTGTTGATGTCGAACCCGTATTTCGCGGAGACCTCCTTGACAAACAGCTCATAGACCTCCGGCGCGATGTAGGTGTGAAAGAGCAGCGACACACCGAGCGCACAGAAGAAGATCCCGATGAGGTAATAGCCGACGCGGATGGGCAGTCCGTTATACGGAATGAAATCGAGGAGCCACATACCGAGATCCAGCACCATGCCATAGAAAACGGCGGTGACGAAGGAAAACAGATAGGACAGTCGGAATTTTCGCAGACAGAGAACGGTCAGAACGAGAAGGAGTGCTTGCAGGGTATATTCCGCCATGCCGTAGGTGAAGAACGGAAGGAGCGGCGAGAGCTTCCGGAAGCAGAGATATGCGGGGGCTACGACCATGGATACGCCGAAATCCGCAGCTTCCATGAACGCGGCACCAAACGCGAGGATACAGATCCCGGCGAGGTAGGCAAGCTCGGTGGGAAAGGGACGTTTTGTCATATAGACTCCTTTTTCGGGGAAAGGATAGAAAAAGCCCTCCGACGTTTGGTATAGAAACGAGGAAAGCTGATGGAAAAATTATACCACAGTGCGGCAGAATTTGTCAAGTCCGGAGGAAAAAACGGAAAAATTCCGGCAAACCGTCAGCAAGATGGCTGGGTTGTGGCTGTAAAATTGTGGAATGTTCTTGAAATGGAGCAGCGCGTATGGTATAAATGTATACATACACAAATAGAAGCCGGAATGGGGCCTTGAATATGAGAAGAATAACGGCAACCAACGAAAAAACGCGGATCTCCATCCACAAAAATGGCACGATCCGCGCTTTTTCTTTTATTCCAGTCCCGCGAAGTATTCCGCGAGATCTGCGGCAAGCATCTTGGAAAACGCCGTGCTGCCTTTATAGTTCATGTGTCCCCAGTCGGAGAAGCAGGTGTAGTCGTCGTTGATGGCGGAGTACCGCTCCCCATTGTAATTGTAGAACGTCAGCCCGCGATCCGCCGCGATTTCCGCGATCCGTGCGTTGTTTTCCTCCATCTTCCACTCGTTTCTGCCCGGCACATACTCCGGCACCTCCACAAGCACCACGTGGATCCCGTATTCGGCAAAGAGATCAAGCAGTGCTTCAAATGCTTCCCACTGCGCCGGATTGTCGTTGCAGCCCTGATCCATCGGTGTACCGTCATACGTGCGTTCCCACGGCTCAAAGCCCTTGTAAAATTCGCTCGTGATGTTGCCGTCGCTGTCGGTCAGGTATTCGTGACGGTATACGGGCACCTCAGGCAACTGTTCCGTGGTTTCGCCCTCAACAGCGGATTCCTCCGCAAGCTCGATTTTTCCGCCATGCGCATAATACGAGAGCATTTCTGGGATCCGGTCGCGGGAATAGATAAGCGGGATCCGGTTGAAGGCGTAGGTCAGCACCTCGTCCACATTCCACCATGGGAGCTTTGTCTTTTCGGAATCGTTTTCGAGTGCATCTGTATCGCTCGCCGCTGTGCTTTCGGATGCCGCAACGGATTCGGAATCTGCGGCGGACTCGGAATCCGCGTTTTTTGACGCCTGCCTTTTTTCCGCCTTCACGATTTTACGCATGATGTCCACCGGGCAGTCGGGATTTGTGTCAAAGTCGATCCGCCGCCACAGCCAGCCGTCGTCGCACATGAACCAGTCCACGCAGTAAACGATGGTCTCCGGGATCGGATAGCCGGATTCCAGAAAGACCTCCCACCAGTCGAGGTAGTACTGTGGATTGGAGCCGTTCAGCGCAAAATTGAAGAAGGAGCGGTCGGAATTTTCCTCCTCTATGTATTTCGGATTCACACCATGTGCCGTATGCGAGGTGCCGATAAAGATGGTGTCTGCATTGTACTGGTTTTCGAACATTTCGTAAAATTGTCCGTAATAGTGGTAGCAGAAGCGGTTCTTGTATTTCTGGTAGAACTGCTCGTATTGCTCCGCCTTTTTCACCGCCAGCTCTGCCGCAAGCCGTATCGCCTCCGGAGATTCCCCCGCATCGTTCAGTGCCTGCTGGATCGCCGCCGCCCGTTCTGCCGCCGCGGTCACCACTGCCACCTCATCGTCCAGAAATCTCTGCATCATGCCGTTCAACGTGCCGCACAACAGCCCGGCGACGGCGAGTACACACAGTCCCTTGCCGAAAAAGCGCGGCAGACAGTGCAGATCGTTCTTTTCCAATTGGTTTGTCATGCCGTTTTCCTCCTCAGAACTGGAAATAGATAAAGGATTTGTTGTCGTACGCGCCGAAGATCACGATGATCGCGACTAGTATCCCATACGATACCAGCCGGAACGCGCACCGCTTTTTCGTATCCGCCGTAAACCATGCGGGGATCCCCGGAATCTTTGTGAAAATCTCCACGCCAAATAAGAGGAGCGGCGCGGCGCAGGCGATGTATCCCCGGAACGCGGCGATATGCGGGAAATCGTACACCGTTTTCGCGGTCAGATGGGACAGCACGTAAAACGCGTCGGAGAAGGTATTGGCGCGGAAGAACACCCACGACAGCGCGGTCAGCACAAACGTGATCGCGATTGATACCCCGGCGGAGATCCACGCGATCCGGTCGAGACGGAGAAGGTGCTTTATCTTTTCGCGGATCCCCCTGGTGAACCGGGAGAGAACGATGTACACGCCGTTTAAGAGTCCCCATACGACAAAGGTGAACGACGCGCCGTGCCAGATGCCGGAAATGGCGAAGGTGACAAGCTGATTGAAGCACCAGCGCGGCTTTGACACCCGATTGCCGCCCAGGGGGATATAGACGTAATCGCGGAACCATGTCGAGAGGGAGATGTGCCATCTGCGCCAGAATTCCGGAATGGAGCGGGAGAAATACGGCGTGTCGAAGTTCTGCATGAGCCGGATGTCCATGACGCGCGCGGCGCCGATGGCAATGTCGGAGTAGCCGGAGAAGTCGCAGTAGATCTGTACCGTGAAGCAGAGGATCCCGGCGATCAGACCGAATCCGCTGTAGGCATGGACATCCCCGAATACGGCATCCGCGAACATGGCAAGATTGTCCGCCACCACGACTTTTTTGAACATTCCCCACAGCATCCATCTGCCGCCGACGGAGAGATTTTCGTATTGTAACACATGGTGCGCCTTGAGCTGATCAAAGAGATTGCGGCTGCGCTCGATGGGCCCTGCGACAAGCTGCGGAAAGTACATGAGAAAGAGCGAGAAATCGATAAAGCTGTGCTCCGCTTTTTCCCGTCCGGTATACACGTCGATGAGGTAGCCCATGCTCTGGAACGTATGGAACGAGATCCCGATGGGCAGCACCACATCCGGCAGCACAACGGTGCGCATATCGAGCATATGCCCAAAGAAGTTGATGGTGTCCTCGAGCAGACCGAGATACTTGAAGTATACGAGCAGCCCGACATTGGCGCAGACCGCGAGCAGAAAGACCGCTTTGGACAGCCGTTTGCGCGCTGCCGTCCGTGCCTTCTCCACACCGAGCGCGCCGAAAAAGTCCACGCACGTGGTGAACAGGAGGATAAGGATGTACTTCGGGATAAAGGACATATAAAAGTACAGACTCGCGGCAAGGAGAAAATATCGCCGGAATCGCTGGGGCAGGGCAAAGTAGCCGAAGATGACAAGCGGGAAAAACAAAAGAAATTCCACGGAATTGAATAGCATAGGCACGCTCCGCTCTTTGGTTGTGCGGGAATAGTGACAAATATCGTCGAAACACGCACGTATTTTTAACAGTATACCATAAATGCAGACAAATGTAAAGGGAAAACTGTGAAAAAAGAAAAATTGTCGCCATATCTCCGCAAAAAACACTTGACAATTCCATGCGCAGGCGGTATACTATCCGATAGGCACCGCGGGTTATGCAACATACTCGCAGTATGGGTATGCGCATATCCCGGAAGAACCGGATTGCAGGATGCTTTTGCGTCAGGAAAACGTGTATTTCGGGCTTTTCCGCACAGAAATACGCTTCATACAGCCGATATGACGCATCCCCGCCCCATTTCATAGATAAAGGAGTTCAAATACCATATGCCTCCCAAGGTGAAGTTTCCGAAAGAAGAGATTGTCGCGGCCGCTCTCCGTGTCGCAAGCAGAAAAGGACTGGACGGTGTGACGACCCGGGATATCGCGGCAGAGCTGGACATATCGACCAGACCGATCTTTACGTTTTTCCGTTCCATGGACGAGGTGCGGGATGCTGTCCGTGACGCGGCCCGTGCGGTTTACGATGGATACGCGGCGGAGGGATTTGCCTCCGAGGTGCCGTTTTTCGGATTCGGGATGCAGTATATTCGCTTTGCCAGAGAGGAGCCGGAGCTATACCGGATGCTGTTTCTCTCCAGACCGCAGGGAGCGGGGGACGGTGCCGTCGCGGAAATGGAGCGGTCGCGGGAGCTTGTGCGCGCCTCTCTCATGGAGATCTACCATATGGACGCACGTGCGGCGGAGCTCTATTTCCGGGATATGTGGCTTATCGTACACAGCATCGCAACATTGTCCGTGACCGGCTCCTGCCCCTACGGCGATGACGAAATCGCGGGGATCCTCACCGGATGCAGTGCGGCGATCTGCAAGGCGATCAAGGAAATACCGGGATATGTGACCGGCAGCTTCGATCGGAATGCGGTTTTTGAGAAGCTGGTGCAGGAATAATATAAAAGGGGGAATACGCCATGCTGCGGGAGGATACCGAACGGTACTACAGGGAGCTTGCGGACTACCATAGAAGGATGCGCGATGTGCCGCCGGAGAAGATGACGGATTTTTTCACAAACCGTATCGTCGGCTATGAGGAGCATATGCTGCTGTTTGAAGCGGGATACCGGAGCTTTGCCGCTGTATTTGCGGAAAAATGGAATGCACTGCCCGCGGAATATCGGAGGAGACCGGTCACGGATCTCGGCTGCGGCACCGGCATGGAGCTCGACTATCTGTATCCGCACTGTCCGACCCTTTCGGTCTGTGGGATCGACCTGAATGAAGCGATGCTGTGCCGGTGCCGGGAACGCCATCCGGATCGACAGATCGAGACGGTTTGCGCGGACTATTTCAAAGCCGATCTGCCGGCTGCCCCTGCTGTACTCTCGTTTGAAAGCCTCCACCATTTCCCGCTTGCGGAGAAAAAAACGCTCTATTCCCGGATCGCGGACAGTCTGCTGCCGGGCGGCTTCTTCCTCCTCGGGGATTATATGGCGTGCAGCGTGCGGGAGGAGGAGATGTGCGCGGCGTTCGCAAAGGAAAAACGGGAGCGGTTCCACATTCCGCCGGAGCAGTTCATCCACGTGGACACGCCGATCTATTACGAAACGGAACGGGAAGCGGTGCGAAACGCCGGCTTTTGTTCCGCAGAGATCGTATCGATGGAGGACGGTGTCGTCGTTCTGTACGCGGAAAAATAAACAGCAAAAAATCGCGGGAAAGCCGTATATAAGCGGCAGACTCGCGGTTTTTTATGTGGTTTTGGTGCGTCAGAGGGCGATCTCGATGCCGTGGGCTTTCGCATAGGTCACGCCGAGCCGGATGTCGTTTAACAAAATACCGTCGGCATGCAGCGGGAGCAGGCTTTCAAAAGAGGCGACCGAACCGTTCATACCCGTTTCCGGACGATTGGACATGATCCATACATCGGCACCCGGACAGGCATCGTGGATCATATCCGGTGTGATCTCCGGGAGCCAGTTTTCCCACAGGCGAATGTTCCCGGCACCGGCGGCAAAGCAGTCGCGATAGGCGTTTTTGTCGTCCATGAAGGCAAGAATCTGCGCAGGCGGGAAATAACGACTGCATCTCTCTGCATAGTCCGCATCCCGGATCCCGCAGATAAACCGAAACGGTGCTGCCGCCATGGTTCGAAGCATATCGTCCGTCAGCGCATCCGGAGCGAGATAGATGTGGAGCAGTACCGCTGCCCGGGAACGATACTGAGAGAGGACATCCGAGAAGCGTGTGAGCCGCCTGCCATGTGTACGCAGAATTTCGGAAAATGCCGGTGTGGTCAGCGATTCGACAGCGCGCGTGTCCGTTCCGCCTGTCAGAGGTGCAAGCGTGCCGTCGTGGTAGATCACATATTCTCCATCCGCCAGCCGCCGCACGTCGCATTCCACGGCATAGGCACCCAGTGCAGAGCCCAGCCGCAGACTGGCAAGCGTATTTTCCGGCATTTCCAAGGATGCGCCGCGATGTGCGATCCATTTCATAAAAGGTGTACCTCCATGGAGTCGATGAATTGTTCTTTGGAGAGTATAACACAAAATCAGCGGAAAGAAAAGAGAAAACAGGAAAAAACTCCGCCGATTCCGGAAAGAAATCGACGGAGAGCTTCCTCAGTGCTGATGCTTGATCAGACCGCAGGCCTTGGAAAATTCCATGACGGCAAGCGGCGCGAGGATCAGTGCCAGTCCGATGCAGTATGCCTGCCACGGGAGAAGTACCAGTCCGAATGCCACGCCGATCGGGGTAAAGAGAACGAGGCATACAAGAAGGATCGACAGGAGGGCTGCGCTGTTCAGCTTCCTGTTCGTGAACACGCCGATCTTGAACAGCGAATGCTCCGAGCGCATATTGTACGCCTGGATCACCTGCGACAGCGCGAGCACCATGAAGGCAAGCGTCTGACCGGCAGCGAGCGTTCCGCCATAGGCTTCACCGATCATAAACGCGGCGAGAGAAAGCGCACCGAACATAAATCCCTGCAAGACGATCCGCAGCCCGAAGCCGTGCGCGAACATACTCTCCGATTTCGGCCGCGGCTTTCTGTCCATGACATCCGCCTCCACCGCCTCCATACCGAGCGCGATCGCCGGGAGACTGTCCGTCACCAGGTTGATCCAGAGTAGCTGCATGGAGAGCAGAGGCGTTTTGTGCCACAGCATCATCGCGGTGAATACCGTCAGTACCTCGCCGATATTCGTACCGAGCAGATACCCAACGACCTTGCGGATGTTGGCGTAGATGCCGCGCCCTTCCCGTACCGCATCGACGATCGTTGCAAAATTGTCGTCCGTCAGCGTCATATCGGCGGCTCCCTTGGCGACGTCTGTACCCGTAATGCCCATCGCGCATCCGATATCGGCAGCCTTGAGCGCAGGCGCGTCATTGACACCGTCGCCGGTCATCGATACCACCTGTCCCTTCCGCTGCCATGCCTTGACGATGCGGATTTTGTTTTCCGGCGATACACGGGCGTAGACGGCGATATGCTCCACGGCACCGTCAAGCTCCGTATCCGTCATCGCGTCCAGCTCCGCGCCGGTGATGGCACGGTCGTTCTCGGTCAGAATCCCAAGCTCCCGGGCAATTGCGGAGGCTGTCACCACATGGTCGCCTGTGATCATCACCGGCTTGATCCCGGCGCGGCGGCATACGGCAACCGCTTCCTTTGCTTCCGGACGGGGCGGATCGATCATGCCGACCAGACCCGCAAATGTCAGACCGGATTCCAGCGATGCGGAGGTGACCTCGGTCGGGATCTCGTCGATCACCTTATATCCAATGGCGAGCACCCGCAGTGCGTCCGCACTCATCTCCTCCGTGATTCTGGCGGCTTTGTCGAGATTGCCGGCGACGCAGCGTTTCGCCATCACGTCAAAGGCACCCTTGACGATCACGACGTTTTTGTCGTCCATCCGGCAGACCACGCTCATGAGCTTCCGGTCGGAGTCAAACGGCAGCTCCGCAAGACGGGGATAGAGACGGCTCAATTCCTCCTTCGGCATACCGTTTTTGTGCGCGGCGAGAACGATTGCGGTCTCTGTCGGGTCGCCGATGTGCGTCTCCTCTGTCCCGTGGAAGGTCACGGAGCCGTCGCAGCACAGACAGCCCATGCGCAGCAGATTCCGGACCCGTTCGTCCGATTCTGTCGTGACCGCTTCCGGTGCGTCGTCGCCGTCCACGAAGGTTTTCACAAGGGTCATGCGGTTCTGCGTCAGCGTGCCGGTTTTGTCCGAGCAGATGATGGATGCGCTGCCGAGAGTCTCCACTGCGGGCAGACGGCGGATCAGCGCGTTTTTCTGCACCATCCGCTGTACGCCGATGGAAAGCACGATCGTGACGATCACGGGCAGTCCCTCCGGAATCGCGGATACGGCAAGGGATACGGCGGTCATGAAGATCTCCAGCGGCGGGATGTCGTTCACCAGTCCGACCACGAAGATCACGGCACAAGCGACCAGAGCCAGCGCGCCGAGATATTTCCCGAGTTGCGCGAGCTTTTCCTGCAAGGGGGTCTGTGTGTCGGATTCGTCGGCGAGCAGATTGGCGATCCTGCCCATTTCGGTGTCCATTCCGGTTGCGGTGACCACGGCGACAGCGGTGCCATACGTGATGCTGCATCCGGAGAAGAGCATATTCGACCGATCTCCAAGCGGTGCCTTCTCCTCAACCTCGGTATCCGCGTCCTTATCCGAGGGTACGGATTCGCCGGTCAGCGCGGATTCCTCACTTTTCAGCCGGACCGCGTGCAGGATTCGTGCGTCTGCCGGGATGAAATCGCCCGCTTCCAGCCGTAGAATATCGCCCGGGACCAGATTTGCCGCGTCGATGACGATCTCTTTCCCGTCCCGGAGCACTCTCGCGTGCGGTGCGGACATATTCTTCAGTGCGTCCAGGGCTTTTTCTGCCTTGCTTTCCTGCATCATGCCCATGACGGCGTTGCAGACCACGATGGCGAGAATGAGCGCGGGTTCAAAAAAGCCCTTGGGATCTCCCTCCGCGCAGGCGACCACGAACGATACGATGGCAGCGGCGATGAGGATGAGGATCATGGCGTCCTTGAACTGTTCGAGAAAGCGCTGCAGGTTCGTTTTTTTCTTTTTCTCACGGAGCTTGTTTTGCCCGTATTTTGTCAGGCGGTTCGCTGCTTCCGCGGACGAAAGACCCGTCGTCGGATCGGTTTGCAGCGCGGCTATGACATCCTCTCTGGATGATGCGTGATAGAGCATACGTTTTTCCTCCCAAAATAGAATCGAATCTTATTTTCTGCCGATAGTATACCATATTTACAGCCGTTATTCCATAGGCAATCGCGGTTTTCTGTGTGTTTTTCAGGCATATCCGGCTTTTTGATGGACAATACAACGCAAAACGCGGTCAACTGAATGCGGATTTGGGGAAAGAATGGCGAAAGATCGTGCAGTACGGATTTTTCGCCATTGCGTATCAAAAATTGAGAATGCCGAGATGTTCGAGTAAGATCTTCAGTCCGATGAGGATGAGGATCGCGCCGCCGACAAATTCCGCCTTTGCCTTGTAGCGCAGACCGAAAACGTTGCCGACCTTCAGACCGATCGCGGAGAGGACAAACGTGATGGAGCCGATAAAACATACCGCGGCGACAATGTTGACGTTCGGTAAAAGCGCGAACGTGATGCCGACTGCCAGTGCGTCGATGCTGGTGGCAAGCGCGAGCAGCAGCATGGTCAGGAACGAGAACGAATCGTTGACCTTGTCCTCCTCCTTCGACAGTGCCTCGCGGATCATGCTGGCACCGATGAGGGAGAGCAGCACAAAGGCAACCCAGTGATCCACGGCGGTGATGTACTGTTCAAAGGTGGAGCCGAGCAGATAACCGATCGTCGGCATGAGTGCCTGGAAGCCGCCGAACCACAGTCCGATGATGAGATAATGGCGCAGCCGCAGCTTTTTGGTGGACAGCCCCTTGCAGATGGATACGGCGAACGCGTCCATGGACAGTCCGACCGCGATGAGGAATAGCTCCAATGGTGATAATCCCATAGATACCTCCGAATGGTGTATGCCGGAATGGGGGTGTGGGGTGGGGAAGCGTATAAAAAAAGACGGAAGCACGCTGCCCGGAACCATTCCCGCCGGCATATCGTACTTGCGTCTCGGTTATTTAAGACAAGCCAGACACAGAAAACCGTGTCAGGATGTTGACTTGCCACGCGATCGCCCCGGATACGATCCGGCTCGGGCATTCGCGCAATCTACTCCCGCAAATTTCCTTGATTATACCACATAGACCGCCGTTTGTCAAGGGAAAAACGAAAGAAAAATCCATGTGCTGTAGGGTTGCCATGGATGTGCGCGGGAAAAATCGGAAAGGCAAACGGACGATGTGCCTGCGTTCTGCCGGAATCGAATCACCAGTCCCCCTCCAACAGACAGGGATAAAAAATTCTGACTTTTTTGAAAAAAGCTATTGCAATTTCCGCGCGAACGTGGTATAATACCCATATCGCACGGAGGCATAGCTCAGCTGGTTAGAGCGTTCGGTTCACATCCGAGAGGTCTTGGGTTCGAGTCCCCATGTCTCCATAAGGCACATCATACACGGTGTGCCTTTTTTGCTGCTATGGTGGATTCATGGGTGGTTGTCCCTGCTATTTATCGCGGTGCGGTATCGTTATGCCATCACCCATGCACCATCTGCTGCCAGGTCCTCATTCAAATCCGCGAGTACGTCTCCCTTGACGCCGATATATTTTGCATCAAAGGGTACACCGGCGGCGGACTGCGGGTATACGCCTGCGGTATGATCGACGAAATACGTGTCAAAGCCGGAGGAGAGAATTTCCTCGGTGGACATTTTCCGGGTGAGCTGGTGTAAGATCGCGGCGATCATTTCCTGGTGTCCGATCTCCTCTGTACCGACGTCGGTCAGGATCCCGGCAACCTCTCCGTAGGGCATGGCGTACCGCTGGTTCAGATACCGGGTCGCCGCGCCCATCTCGCCATCCGGGCCGCCGAGCTGCGATACGATGATTTTCGCCAGCTGCGGGTTCGGATTTTTGATCTGCACCGGGTATTGGAGCATTTTCTGATAGATCCACATAGTCTCTGTATCCTTTCATCCGACAAGCCGGGGGCACCGTGCCGTCGGATTTTTTTGCGTAGAGAAGTCCCTGCCGCCCCTCCGTCCGTTGTGTGTGGCGCTGTCACAGGACCTCTCCCGGTTCCTTTAGCGACAGCCCTCCGCGCTATATTCCCACGGCCAGGGAGTGTCTACCCATTTCCAGTGTTCGCCGCAATCCTGTCCGTAGTAGGTCACAGGACCGTATTTCGCCTCATACTGCGCCGTCACCTCGGCAAGGCGCGCGTTGTTTTTGCGGAAATAGGAAAGGGCGGCACGGCAGTTCGGATGGGTATCGAGATACAGCGCGGTCTCCTGTAGGACAAAGGCGTATTGCTGCATCATGCGGTATAACCGCTTCTGTTCGTTTCTGTCGTTTGCGCTGGTATTCATCGTACAGCCTCCCTTCCGCATCCGCGATCACAGGCGGCGGGGTACCACGGATAGTTGAGTGCCGGGAATAGAGTGCCGTGCGACAGGGCTTCCTCCGGTGTATACGTCTCCTGCCATTCCTGCTCCGGCGAATAGACCATCGCAAGCGGGAAGCCACGCAGCGGTGCCACGTTTTTCTGCTCGTTCACACAGCCGTTTGTGCCGCATTCCCCCTTTTGCCGGTTCGGGGATGCAGTCATAGGCGGATTCTGCCCCAGTGTACGCTCCATGGAAGGTTGGTTCCTGTCCGGTGCGCGTCTGCTATTTGCGGATTCCGGCACGTTCTGTCTGACACAGCCGCAGGGGGTACCGGAGCTGGTATCGGCAAGCATCCGATAAAACGCCGTGTCGTCCGTGCGTGCGGGATTGTTATTTCTGTATTCCATACTGTTTACAGTCCTCCAAAGCGAGAGAGATGGTTCGTCATAAGAGCGGCTCTCGTCACTCTCGATGGCAGTATATGCGCCACCCTTGCCGAATGACAGCGCAATTTGTCAATTTGCGGGTGATTTGTGATCGGTCGAATTTTGGAGGGGATTTCGCGTGCAGCTATTGACAAGCCGTCGTCTGTGCGGTACTCTGTTGCTGTAGAGACAAACGAAGGGGAGGGGATATCATCCATGGGAAAGCTGCGGACATTCTTTCGCACGGTGCGGGATACCGGGGGAGAAAACGCGCCTGCGGTATTCTTTTTCGCGTTCTACATCGGTATGTGCGTCCTTGCCTGTCTCAGCCGTGCGCATCGGATCGTCTGGCTGCTTGTTTCCGTCTGCGGGATCGGGGGTCTTTTGTTGTGGAGCCGCAGCCGCCGGGAATGGGGACGTGAGCGGTTCATTGCGTTTCTGATCTGTGCCTCGTGCGCGGCATCCGGCGTATTTTCCCTTGTGTACCATGATCTGTACCGCGCGTCCTATCGGAAAATGATCGGCGAAACGCGTACCGGATATGGCGTGGTCACGGAGGTATGCGGTGTGGAGGTGTATGGCGGCACCTATCTGGTCCGGTTTCATGACGACGCGCGGAAGCTGCCGTATACCGTTGTCCTCACCACCACATCCGAGCAGAGCTATTCCCGTTGACAGAGGCTCCGCGGCAGCATCACGTTGCACGATACCTTTGACGCGGAACGGTATTACGGCGCAGACGGTGCGGTGCTTGCCTGCGAAAGCGCGGACTGTGTGCCGGATGGGATGGCGTATTCGCCGATGCTTCTGCTCCAGAAGTGGAACGCCACCCTCTCCGCCCATCTTTCTGCCCATATCCGGGATGGCGGACTGGCGGCAGCGGTGTTTCTCGGCGATCGAAGCGGGCTGGCCGACACGACAAAGCTCTGGTTCCGACGGGCGGGGATCTATCATCTTCTTGCCGTAAGCGGAACCCATCTCGGCATTCTGGTCACACTGACGGAGTATGTGCTGACCCGGAGGCTCCGCCGCAAACCCAAACAGCGCAGGCTCTTTCTCATGCTCCTGTGCGCGGCATATATGGCGTTGACGGGATTCCCCGCGTCCGTCAAGCGATCCGGGCTCATGTACATCGCCGCACAGCTCTTCCGTATGCACAATTCGGATCTCCGCGCCACCTATGCCCTGTCTCTTTCCGCGGTTGTGATCGTCCTTTGCAAGCCGTGCGCCGTCTGGGATGTTGGCTTGCAGCTGTCGGTATGTGCCGTTGCCGGATGCCATACATTTCTTTCCCTCCTCAGCCATCGAAAAAAGCTCTATCGGATCCTTGCCGGAAAGCGCGCTGTGACCAAATGGGGCAGACGGCTGCGCAAGCTCCGGTTCTCCGTGACCTCCTCCGTTCTGATGACGGCAATCGTCACAGCGATTCTTCTGCCGCTCTCCTTCTTTTATTTCGGGGAGGTCTCGCTTGCCGGCTTCTTTATGAATCTCCTTTATATTCCTGCGATCACCGTGGAGCTGAGTCTCGTCATCGTATATCTTGCGCTCTATCCGCTGCGGATTTTGATCCTGCCGCTTGCCGCCGTACTTGAGGGATATGCGAAGCTCCTGCTGCTGCCTGCCGCGTGGGTCGCCGGAATCCGCGGGATCTGCCTGTCGCTGCGGTATCCGGGACTGTGGCTCTGGCTGCTTGCCGTGATGGTCATGACCCTTCTCCTGCCGTATCCGAAGCGGCGCAGACTGTATCTCACGGGATACGCGGCGGTTCTTGCGCTGCTGTGCTGTCACATTGCGCTATGTTGTGCCGTGATCGCACGGGAGGATGTGGTGGTGTATACCTCGGTCGGCAAGCGGGATGGATTTGTGGTGCAGAGCGCGGGGCGCGTATACCTCATCGATGTGTCCGACGGCGCGTATACCTTCACCAAAAAGCTGACCGCGGCGGCACGGGATCGATATGCCGTGGAGATCGAGGGATACTGCCTGACCCACTACCACAAACGCCATTTGGCCTCGTTCCAGAAGCTGTGCGGCAATTCTATCGTGTATGGACTGTACCTGCCGGAACCCCAAACGGACGCGGAATGGTCGGTGTACCGGAGCCTCGTCACGGAAGCGGAAAAGCGCGGCATTCCGGTGACGGTGGAGGATACAGTGCTGTTTGGCAGGATCACGGTACAGACGGCACCGCGCACGTATCTGAAGCGCAGCAGCCATCCGATTACCGCGGTGCGATTTGCGAAGGACGGGAGTGCCATCGCCTATGGTTCATCGTCGTGGAATGAGGGAGAGACGTGTATCGCGGACTGGTTTGCCGCAGCGGACGTACTCTTTTTCGGCGCGCATTCCCCGGTCTACAAAAAGCCGTTTGCCGTAGTACGGGAGAAAGAGCCGACGGTCGTCGTCTGGAACGGAGATGCCGCAGCCTTCGGGGAGGAGATCCCGGCAGGATACACGGCATACGACAGGGAGCAGACCATGGTGCGGATGCAGTAACGCGCTCTCCGGCATGGATTCCATACAAAAAACGCGGTATCCCACAGCGTACCTGGGGTACCGCGTATTTTATATACGCCACAGCGCACAGATTGCCGCAAGGTGCAATAGCGTGAACAGCGGCAGGGTCAGCATGAATTTCGCGTGACGGGTCTTGTGGCGGATCACAAGCATGGTAAGAAGCATCACAGGTGCGCCGCCCACCGCGCCGATTGCGAGAAGCCACGCCTCCGGGATCCGCCAGCGACGGGATCCGGCTCTGCGCTTGTCCGAGATCGTACACCACAGGGCGAGGATGCTCCAGAGCCCGTACCAGACAAAGGCGACACACCGGAGCAGGTCGGCGTATGGATGGAGCGGGTTCATCGATATTTCTCCGCCTCCGCCTGTGCCATTGTGTCGCACCGCTCGTTGTACGGGTGACCGGCATGACCCTTGACCCAGCAGAACGTTACCGTATGCTTTTCACAGAGCGAGAGGAGCGCGTCCCACAGATCGGGATTCAGTGCCGCAGAGCCGTCCCCCTTTTTCCAGCCGCGCTTTTTCCACGCTTTCGCCCAGCCCTTGCCCATCCCGTCACAGACATACCGCGAATCCGAGATCAGCGTCACGGAGCATGGCTCCCGCAGTGCCTCCAGTGCGCGGATCACGGCAGTCAATTCCATCCGATTGTTTGTGGTATCCGCCTCTCCGCCGCACAGCTCCTTTTCCTTTCCTTTATATACAAGGATCGCGCCCCATCCGCCCGGACCGGGGTTTTTCTTGCACGATCCGTCCGTGTAGATATCCACTGCCTTCATCGCTTTCCTCCGCGTTTTGTCAATATCGGACAGTATACCATACCGTGTACGGAATGTCAAGACAGACCGAACCGGCAGAAAAATCCGATTTGTCCCGTAATTTGTCCCATTCCTATTGAAATTGGTAAAATTTATGGTATACTATAGCAAAGGAAATCGGTATCTGTCCACCAAACGGACAAACGACAAGGAGGAAATTATGTTATTTGAAAATGGCGACCGCATCGTATTTACCGGAGACTCCACCACCGACAACGGACGGGGCAGACCGGTAGGCGAGGGACTGTGGGATGGCGTCGGCAGCGGCTATGTGCGCGTGATCGAGAACATCCTGAATGTGGTATATCCGGAACGGCTGTACTGGATCTCCAATACCGGCGTAAGCGGCAATACGACCCGCGACCTGCACGATCGTTGGCAGAACGACGTCATGGCACTCAAGCCCGACTGGGTCAGCGTGATGATCGGCGTGAACGACATCTGGCGCAGATTCGACTGCCCGGCGATCACCTCTTCGCACGTATATGCCGCGGAATATAAGGATCTTCTCTCCAAGATGATGGAGCGCACGCTGCCCACCGTCAAGGGCATGATCCTGCTCTCCCCCTACTACATCGAATCGAACCGCGAGGACAGTATGCGTATGGCGGTCGATGAATACATCGGCATCTGCTCGGACGTGGCGAAGAAATACAACACCGTGTTCGTCAACCTCCAGCGCGCCTTTGACGATTATCTCGTGTACCGCCACTCCTCCTACATCGCGTGGGACAGAGTCCATCCCGGTCCGATCGGCTCCACCATCATCGCCCGCGAATTTCTGAAGGCGGTGGGGATCGACCGTTCGTTCCTGTAAGGCGGTGCGGCAATGGTGAAATTTGGTTGCTGTCTCCCGGGCGGATCGTTTATGCCGGAGGGTGTCGCGGAGGTACCGCAGTCCCCGGCGGATTCCCTTGTCGCGAAGTGCCGCTACATCCTTGAGACCGGATTTGACTTCACGGAGGTCGCGGGCGGGATGCTTGTCGGACTGGACGACGCGGGCTGGAGAATGGTCTTGTCCGAGAATGAAAAAAGCTCCCTTGGACTGTACGCGGCAAACAGTCTCTTTCCTAAGGAATTGAAAATGGGCGATCCGACAGCGGATCGGGATGCGCAAAAGGCGTATATCCAAAAGCTCGTCGATCGGTTCGTGCCGCTGGGGATCCGCTACGCGGTATTCGGCAGCGGCGTCGCAAGAAGCATCCCGGACGGCGTATCGCGGGCAGACGGCATTGCGGCACTCCGCCGCTTCATGGGCGATTTCGCGGACTGCGCCTATTCCCGCGGCGTCACACTGGTGATCGAGCCGTTGCGCAAAAAGGAAACCAACGTCTATGTCACGGTTCCGGAAACCGCCGCGGAGGTGCGTACCCTGGCAAATCCCGGGATCCGTCTTTTGTGCGACGCGTTCCATATGGCGGAGGAGGGGACCCCGGCGGACGCGGTGCTCGCGGCGGGAGAGCTGATCCGGCACTGTCATATGGCGGAGGCACCGGATCGCACCTGTCCCGGCAAATATACCACCGGAGATCCGCAGTACAACCGGGATTTCGCGCACTGCCTGAACCGGATCGGGTATACGGGCGGTGTGTCGGCGGAATGCGGCTTTGACGATTTCAGGACGGATGTGCCGCAGATCCTCGCGTACCTGCGGGAGATTTTCGCGTAAATTCGAGGGATATACGATGGATAAGATTCTCTATACGGCAAAAACAGCCCTGTGGGAGGATCCGGTACGCTTCTCCGGTACGCTTCCCGACGGCTGCAACGCGCTGATGACCGAGGACGGCAGGGCATTCCCGGCACAGAATACAGAAAATGGCGTGACGGCGATTGTGACCTGTGCGGCGGACGAGGTGCTGACTCTCCTCCCCGGAAGGGCGGATTTTCCGAAAATGCACCTGACGACGGGTACGGATTGTCTGGCGATCGAGCGGTGCGGTGCGGTGATCGGCGGGTATTACTGGGATCATGCGATCTGGAAACCGTATTTCGGACCGGTTTGCGACGATGCGGGGCACCCGTTCACCCGGATCGATTTTTCGGCGCAGGAGCATCCGCACCACCGTTCCGTCTATATAGCGGTCGGTGACGTAAACGGCGTGGACGCATGGAACGAACCGGCAGACTGCGGCATTGTGCGGGTCGAAGGGCTGGAGAACGTGGTCTGCGGTGCGGCATTTACGTCCTTCACAGCGCACAATCTCTGGACGGATCACGCGGAAAAGCCCCTTCTGCGCGAGACGACGACGTATACGCTGTACAACCAGTCCGATGCGTGCCGGATGCTCGATATTGCGGTGACGTTCACGGCGGATTTTGGTGAGGTGGTGTTCGGCGCGACCAAGGAAGCGGGACCGCTGGGGATCCGGATGCGGGATGAGCTGCGTGCGGACAAGGGAACCGGGCTGATCACCAACGCCCGCGGCGAAAAAACGGAGGCGGAATGCTGGGGTCGCGAGGCAGAGTGGTGCGATTATACCGGGACAATGCCGTTAGGCACGATGGGGATCGCGGCATTCGACCATCCGGACAACGAACGGTACCCGACTGCGTGGCACGTCCGGGATTACGGCTTGTTTGCGGCGAACAACCTCTACTTCAAGGGCGGTCTGACGATCCACGGCGGCGACAGTCTGACCTATCGGTTCCGCATCCTCTTCCATCGTGCGGAGATGACGGCAGACGAGCTCGCGGCAAAATACGCGGAATACATCGGAAAATGATTCCTTGCGAGAGACCCATGCGGAACGGATCCGTGTGGGTCTTTTTTGCCTGCTGCCCTGCTTCCTTTTTCACAAGGAGCGGCTGTGTGATCGGTGGATGAGGTGGGGGCAGGCGCGCGTTGGTATGCGGGAGAGGTTCGGCACAATATCCAAAACAGGCGGTGCGGATTTGCGCAAAACGCCGAAATGTACAGAGAATCATGAGCTAAAGATGTCACTATTGCGGCAGACCCATTGACAATGTGGGGAGAACGTTATATACTATGTATAATATAGCGCGTTTGCAAGCCGAAGAAAATATATAGAACGCGAACACAGGAGTCATATATGAAACGTAGGATATTCACGCTGCTGCTCTGTGCTCTTCTTGTGGCACCGACGCTCCTTTCCTGCTCCGGCGGGGAAACCAAGGATACCGAAAACGATACCTCCGCTGCCGACAGCACGACCGAAACCGTGGAAGAGACGGAAACGCTGTCCGATTATGAGATGCGCCAGCTGATCTCCGATGATCTTGAGGATACCGATTTCGGCGGGCGGGATTTCCGTGTGCTGACCACCGCGCATGATACCTACGATGCGGTGACGTTCGAGATCGTGGCGGAGGAGCTGACCGGAGACGCATGCAACGACGCGGTATACAACCGGAATCTGGAGATCGAGAACCGCTTCAACACCAAGGTCACGTGCAATACGGAAAAGGAACCGTTCAAGGTCATCAAGACTGCCGTGACTGCCGGGACGGACGACTACGATCTCGTTGGCACCTACAATTTCCAGGTCTACCATCTGATTTCCGCAGAGGCGGTCATGAACTGGCTGGAGGTTCCGCACGTCAATCTGGAGAAGCCATGGCACAATGCACTCGCCAACCAGAACGCGACGATCAACAACCGTCTCTACGCCATCTGCTCCGACCTTTCGATCACCTCCATGACCTACACCTACGCCACCTTCTTCAACATCGAGATGATGGAAGACTACGGCTACAGTGCGGACGATCTGTACACCCTTGTGCGCGACGGCAAGTGGACGATCGACAAGCTGTCCGAAATGGTTGCAGGGATGTACAAGGACGTCAACGGCGACGGCAAGGCGGACAAGGAGGACATTTCCGGCTCCGGCAATCACATCACCAATCCCGCGGATGTATGGCTGACCGCGTTTGACCAGCCGCTGTTCACCATGAACGACGACAACACCTATACGATCAACTTCATGAGCGAAAAAACGACCGCGATCATTGAGAAGCTCGTCGATTTCCACTACAACAATCCGGGTGTATACCTGCCGGCGAACCAGTATGACGAGCAGACGTATTTCCTGAACGGTCAATTCGCAATGGCTCCCCTCCGCTTCCATTGCGCCTATACGAAGCTGCGCGACATGGAGGATCCGTATTCCATGCTCCCGTATCCGAAGTGGGATGAGGCGCAGAGCGCGTATTACACCAACGCGGACGACAAATTCACGGCGTTTATGATTCCGCTGACGGCATACAACAACATCGATTTTGTCGGTACGATCTTTGAGGCACTGTGCGCCATCAGCTATAAGAAGGTCTATCCGGAGTATTACGACGTCGCGCTCAAGGGCAAGTACGCCACCGATTCCAATACCGCGGAGATGATCGATCTCATCATGGCGGGCCGTAACTTTGACTTCACGTTCCAGTTTGGCGAAACCTACTTCCAGCGGCTGCCGTATATGATCCGCGAGCTGATCTCTGCCAAGAACACCAATCTCGCCTCCAAGTACGATACCGCCGCCAAAAAGCTCTACACCCAGATCGACGAGAAGCTCCTGCCGCTCTACGGTGTGGAAAAATAAAATACGGCTTTGACAGGCGGGGATACATTGTACCTTTCCTTCATGATAAACTCCTACTTTTGGGTTCTCTTGCCGGGGGACTAAAGGGGAAAATACCGGGTATGCGCGTATACGTGTATCCGGTATATTTCTTTGCCGCTGTCCGATGGCGAAATTCACAAATCTGCGTGGGAGAGGGGTTTTGTGCCGTGCCTGTCTTGATTTTCCCGCCGCGATATGGTATACTTCTACCAGAGAAAAAACACAGGTATGGAGGATACAAGAAGATGAAAGCCGTTATCACCGTAGTCGGATATGACGATGTCGGGATCCTTGCCAAGGTAGCCGCGGTATGTGCGGACAACCACGCGAATATCATCGATGTGACGCAGTCCGTTATGAAGGAGATGTTCACGATGGTCATGCTCGTCGATATTACCACGCTCCGGGACGATTTCGCGACCATGCAGCGGGAGCTGTACGCGCTCGGCGAGAGGATCGGCATGAAGATCCACGTCATGCACGAGGAAATCTTTGAGTCGATGCACCATATCTGAGGCAGGGCGGGGAAGCATATGTTAAATACAAAAGATATTCTGGAAACGATTCGGATGATCGACGACGAAAATCTCGACATCCGCACGATCACGATGGGACTGTCCCTCCTCGATTGCGCCGACAGCGACATACACCGTTCGACAGAGAAGATCTACGATAAGATCACACGCCGTGCCGAACATCTGGTGGCAGCCGGTGAGGAGATCGAGCGCACCTACGGCATCCCGATCATTCACAAACGGATCGCGGTCACACCCATCGCGCTTCTGACGGCGGTATCCGGCGGAGATCCGGTAGAATATGCGAAAATCCTGGAGAAAGCATCCCAGGCGGTCGGCGTGAACTTCATCGGCGGCTACAGCGCACTGGTTCACAAGGGCTTTGCGGCGGGCGATGAGGCACTGATCCGCTCCATCCCGGAAGCACTGGCGACCACGGAACACGTCTGTTCCTCCGTCAATATCGGTTCCACGAAGGCGGGGATCAATATGGATGCGGTGGGCATGATGGGCAGGGTCGTCAGGGAATGCGCGGAGAAAACGCAGGACAACAACTGTATCGGTGCTGCCAAGCTCGTCGTATTCTGCAACGCGCCGGAGGACAATCCGTTTATGGCGGGGGCGTTCCATGGGATCGGAGAGCCGGACTGCGTGATCAACGTCGGCGTATCGGGCCCCGGTGTCGTGCGTTCCGCGCTTGCCAAGCATCCGGACGGCGATCTGACCGAGGTGGCGGACGTGATCAAGAAAACGGCGTTCAAGATCACTCGGATGGGGCAGCTCGTCGGCACTGTGGCATCCCAGAAGCTCGGCGTACCGTTCGGCATCGTGGATCTGTCCCTTGCACCGACACCGGCAGTCGGCGATTCCGTCGCGCACATTCTTGAAGAAATGGGACTGGAGATCTGCGGTACCCACGGGACGACGGCGGCACTGGCACTGCTCAATGACGCGGTGAAAAAGGGCGGCGTAATGGCATCGTCCCATGTCGGCGGACTCTCCGGCGCGTTTATCCCGGTGTCCGAAGACGCAGGCATGATCGCGGCGGCACGGAGTCACGACCTGTCCATCGAGAAGCTGGAGGCAATGACAGCGGTCTGCTCGGTCGGACTCGATATGATCATCCTCCCCGGCGAGACCCCCGCTTCCACCATTTCGGCGATCATCGCAGACGAAGCGGCAATCGGCATGGTCAACTCCAAAACGACGGCGGTGCGCGTGATCCCCGCGATCGGTAAGAAGCCGGGCGAGGAGCTGGAATTTGGTGGACTCCTCGGCAGCGGACCGATCATGGATCTCCATCTCGACCGGTCGAGTGAAAAATTCATCGCGCGCGGCGGCAGGATCCCGGCACCGATGCAGTCGCTCAAAAACTGAAGCCGTATGGCAAATACAAAGCACCCGTTTCCGGAATGTGGGACGGGTGCTTTTTGAAACGGAAGGGAGGTGATAGGGGAAATACCTCCAATATTTTTGCAAAACGGCGTGGTAAGATGCATAAATACCCCATTTTTCTCTTGCATTTTTCGAAGATATATGCTATACTGACCATAGCATTTCTGCATCATAACGAAAAAATTTTAGAAAGGGATACTGTACCTATGAAAATGAAGAAATGGGTTTGGCTTGTGCTGTTTGCCATGCTGCTGACCGGCTGCTCACAGACCAAGGAAAACGAGACAGGCAACGAGACGACGGCGGATACCTCTGCGGAGACAGAAACGGTAGCAGAGACGGAAACGGAGATCTCCGACGATCTGCCCGATGTGACCTTTGACGGTCGTGAATTCCGTACCTATACGCGGGACTGCTGTGAGGGTGTACACGTCAACGGTCTGTACATCGAGGATCTGACCGGGGACGTAGTAAACGACGCCGTATACACGCGCAATCTGACCGTGGAGGAACGGTTCAATGTGAAGATCGTTGCACCGATCACGGGAGCGGACGGAGACTGCACGGCACTCAACACAGCGGTCACCGCCGGAGACGACATTTGCGAGGTCGCGGACTGGCACTATAAGCATCTCGGCGACAGCGCGGCAAAGGGGTATTTCGTCGATATGCACTCTATCGGTGTGCTGGGCATGGATAAGCCGTGGTGGTACCAGAACGTAAACGACGCGTATTCCGTGGGTGGTCACTACTACATCATGGTCGGCATGTACGACACGGACAACTTCCTCGACAACATCTGTATGTACTTCAATAAGAATCTCCTGGAGGTCACGCTTCCGGAGGAGGATCTGTACACCGTGGTCAAGGAAGGCAAGTGGACGGCGGACAAATTCATGTCTCTTGCCGCGCAGTCTGCGGTCGATCTGGATGGCGACGGCACCATGGATCCGACAAAGGATCAGTTTGCATATGGACAGGCGAACGGCTATTCCTTCGCGTTCCAGTTCGCATGGCAGCAGCCCGTTACGGAGCGCGATGCCGACGGCTATCCGGTGACGTGCATCAATACGAGCCACATGACCGATATGGTCGAAAAGCTGCACAGTATGCTGTTTGAAAATTCCGAGAACATCATCGACGAATCCGACGAGCAGGCCGTCAACGCCTTCAAGGAGGATCGCGAAATGTTCCAGCTGCAAGCCCTCAAGGCAGCATCGATCAACTTCCGCGATATGGATTCCGACTTTGGTATCCTTCCCATGCCGAAATGGGATGAAGCACAGGACAAGTATTACACGCACGCAACCGCGCATACCTCTGCCGTAGCGATTCCGGTGACGAAAGACAACGACGGATTTGTATTCGCCGAAACGATCCTGGAGGCACTGGCAGCAGAAGGATATAAGCAGGTTCGTCCCGCCATCTATGATGTGGCTCTGAAGTCGAAGTACACGCGCGACGAGGTCTCCTATGAGATGATCGACATCGTGGTCCATGGC
Organism: uncultured Eubacteriales bacterium; assembly: GCA_900554225.1. Classification (GTDB taxonomy): domain Bacteria; phylum Bacillota; class Clostridia; order Oscillospirales; family CAG-272; genus UMGS1696. The sequence continues at coordinate 24,021 of USGH01000001.1, forward strand.
AGAACCGCAGATTTCGCGGAGATTTTCGACAATTGGGGACTGACCTACACCCTAGACCATCTGACCCGTAAGAAATCGGCGGATTGGGCGTCCTTCTACCAGAGCCAGACCAAAACGCAGGAAAAGGCAGTCGGCGACGCAGTGGCTCTGTTCATGGGTCTGGACAAATAAGCGCACCGATACAAAACGGTACCGGACAGGCAAACACCGGCACAGGAGACTGCAAACAAATCGCATAACAAAGGCGGAGGCAAACCCACGTGGCGAACCTCCGCCTTTGCTGTACGGCATATTGTTTTCAGTGTGCGGTGTTGTCCGCGGCGCACACTTCAGATGACTGCGGAAGCCTCTGTCACTGCGATTCCACTGCCGTAGCGATACCGGGGAAGCTATTCCTGACGATAGCTATCTGCAAAAACGAAAAAAAGCATATCTGCACGATACGCTTTTCATTCTTATGAAGCGGATTACGGGGCTCGAACCCGCCACCTCGACCTTGGCAAGGTCGCGCTCTACCAAATGAGCTAAATCCGCATTTTGGAGACTTGGGTGACAACGGTCTACCAAAGATCACGACCCAGACGGGGCTCGAACCCGTGACCTCTAGCGTGACAGGCTAGCGCTCTAACCAACTGAGCTACTGGGCCATTCCGTACCATATTTGATACGGTTGGTGGAAACAATAGGGCTCGAACCTATGACCCTCTGCTTGTAAGGCAGATGCTCTCCCAGCTGAGCTATGCTTCCATCTGTTGTGAAGAACTTCCAAGAAACCCACTTGAAACTCACATTTGTTTGTTTGTTTCGTTTGTTTTTCGGTTGCGCTCTCAACGTATAAGATTATACCACGCCGCGCGGGATTTGTCAATACCCTTTTTCAAATTTTTTTGATTTTTTTGGATTTTTTTGTGCGCGCTCCCTTCCGATCACGAAAAGCTGTACCGGGGGAAACGCATATCTGGTATGGAATGGACAATCCCGCGCGGCTGCGGTACGAAATATGGGTCGTCCGCATCGATGCGCGGTACAGGGGCGGTCTACTTTTCGGCGAAAAGGATCCCCATCTCCAGGCGCACCTCATTCCGGACAATGTCGCGGTTGGAATAGCAGATCCGGTCAAAACCGATGAGGGATAATCCCTCGTGCCGATAGAAATCGACGGCGTTCACGTTGCAGGACTGCGTTTCCAAAATCAACGCACGGCATCCGGAGGTTTGCGCGCGTTCTTTGGCATGAGACAAGAGCGTATGTCCATAGCCGCGCTTATGATATGCAGGCGATACCCACAGCTCCGTGACGCGCATCCGGTGCGACCATTCCTCCGCGCAGATCTCGATGGCTCCGATCAGCTCTCCCGCGTCCGAGAAGATTCCGTATGCCTCTGCCTTCTCCCAATACGGTTCGTAGAGCTTGTCCGGAAAATCGTACTCCTCCGTTGTGTGCGTGATTGGTGCGGCAAGGGCGGTTTTGTGGATGCCGATCTGCCAGCCGTCCGCGGATTCTGTGAAATCCACCGCATAGCAGCCGTCTGTGGTGTATCCAATCGGCAGAATATATCCCGTATACTCCTCCGGCGGCAGATATACTACCGCGCGTCCGTCCCTGGTGTATGCCGCTGCTTTATATTCCATACAAATGCTCCCTTCCTGTTCCGCCAAAAGAATCATAGACCATTTTCCGCCCCGCGCTCCAGGGGATAGGCGCGTCCAAGCTGTCGGTATTTTGCGCCGGCAAGCCGATTGTACGGGAGATATTCCACCTCTCCTGCCTTTGTCATGGCACGGATGGCGGATACATTTTCCTCCGTGTCCGTGTATCCGGGAATGAGCGGTGTGCGCAGACGATACGGGATTCCGGACTGCCGCAGCCATGCGATATTCTCTAAAATGGGCGCGTTCGATACCCCCGTGTACCTGCGGTGCAGCGCATCGTCTGCCAGCTTGAGATCGCAGTAGATAAAATCGCAGCGCACGGCAATTTTTTGAAAAAGCTCCGGCGGCGCATATCCGGCAGTCTCTATGGCGCGATGGATCCCGTAGGCACCGAGACGATCGAGCAATTCTGCGGCAAAATCCGGCTGGGACAGCACTTCACCGCCGGAGAGTGTGACGCCGCCGCCGCTCATATTGTATAGCTCCTTGTCCCGCGCCAGCTTTTCTGCCAGCTTCTCTGCGTCCCAGCTCTCCCCGGCAACGCGCAAAAGCCCTTTTGGACAGGCGTGGAGACAGCGATGGTATGGCGCGCAATCCGCATGGGCGCAGGGGATACGGCACCTGTCACAGTGGATGCAGCCGGATTTTTCCATCAGCTCGGGCTGCGGCGACTGTCCCTCCGGATTGTGACACCAGAGGCAGCGCATCGGGCAGCCCTTGAAAAAGACCGTGGTCCGTACACCGCCGCCGTCATGAACCGCGAATTCCTTGATGTCGAAGAGGATTCCCTGCATATCAAAGGGCGTATTCGTGCCGTGCGATCACGTGATTCTGATACGGCTTATCCAGCTCCACGAAATACGCGCTCCAGCCCCAGATCCGCCCGATGAGATGCGCGTATTTTTCCGGATGCGCCTGTGCGGCAAGGAGCGTTTCCCGGCTTACGGCATTGAGCTGCAGCTGATGACCGCCGCGCACGATATAGTACCGGATCAGTGCCGATAGCTTTTCCGCCGCGTCCTCCGCTGTAAATACGGATGCGTCAAATTCCAGTGTGAGCGGTCCGCCGTTGATGGTGCGCGTGAGATCGGGACCGGTGAAGCTGCGGATGACGGAAACAGGACCGCCCGTTTTCGCGAATAGGGAGGGGGAGTAGTTGGTCGCAAACGGTTCGCCGCGCCGTCTGCCGTCCGGGGATGCGCCAATTTCCGCAGCGTGCCACAGATAGTACATCGCCGAGCCGGTACCCGCGCGCCAGATCCCACCGCGGCAGTTTTTCCGTCCGGCAAGTGCAGCGGCAAAGGTGCCAAGTAAGAAATCCGCCCATTCCTCCGCGCTCTCTCCGTTTTCCGCCCCCATTTTCGGTGCCTCCACACGCAACAGCGGCAGGAGTTCCTCGTGCTTCGTGAAATCGCTGTCCACTGCTTCGCGGAGCGTTTGGGCAGAGCACCGCTTTTCGCAAAGAACGTACCGCTCCATAGCTGCCAGGGAATCCGCCGCCGTGGACAGCCCTGTGCCGTGGATGCCGAAATTGTTGTAGAGGGAGCCGCGGGAAATATCGCCGTCCGGGCAGTCGAAAAAGAGCGTGAGAAACGGAGCCGGGATGAACCACAGGTTGCGCACGGAGGAGGTGATCTCGTCGCAGCGGCACCCAATGGCAGAACGGACTGCCGATTGGAGCTCGGTTTTCGTCATGCCATCCCGGAAGGAGCCGTGGAGCACGGTGTCCACGATTTGCGGGAAGGAGAGCGCGGCAATGTTCGCAACGTCGCAGCCCTTCCCCGGCACGATGAACTCCCAGCAGGCCGCCACGCCATAGTTCACCGCATCCTCATACCGATAGCCGAGCCGCGTGAGTCCCGGGATCACAACATCGTCGTTGGAGTACTGCGGGAATCCCATCCCGCGTGCGGTCAGTCGGCTGCCGGCGATGTACTGCTCCATCGGCGTATTCTTCGAGACACGCATATTGATTTTCGGATCGATCAGGAGATTCTCGCCGGATGCGCGCAGACAAAGCTCCGAAAAAGGGGAGAATACGTCCGCGCCGTTTTCATCGATCCCGCCAAGAACCATGGACTGCCCGTTGTCGCCCTGCTGTACGCCCGGATACATATCGGAATCCACGTTGAAGGACAGGAAGAAATCGCGCAGCAGGGACAGCAGCTCCTCATCGGTGTATCGATCCCTGTCTGCCTCGTAATACGGACGCATATACTTGTCAAACCGCCCGCACGTGACGTGATAAGTCCCCTCCAGCCAGATCGCGTAGTGGAGGATCCGGAAAAACTGGAGTGCTTCGCGCAGATTGCGTGCCGGATAGCGTGGAATCTGCATGAGGATTTCCGCCACGTCGTCCCTGCCCACGCGCACCGCCTCATCCCGGTACCGATCGGATAGCCGGAGCAGCGCGTCGATCTCCCGTCTGCCGTATTCGTTTGCTTCCTCCCGCACGGAAAGCAGCCCGCGCGAAAGGATCCGGGCATAATCCGGCGTGACGTTGGACATATAGCCAAGCTCGTGGATGAAATGCGTACCGGAGATCTCCGCCCATTCCGTCTCCGTGAAAAGAGGGGGCGCGTTGGCGGTCGTGCGCATAAAGACGATCTGCTGCCCGGGCAGGATGTGGGGAACCTGACGATCACAGAGAAGCGTGAACCGCTGTGTGATCCGCTCGATGGGGGACAGCCCCTCGCTTGCGTACAATGTCGCCAGATCGTCCGTTACAGCTGTACGATATGCCTTGTGCGCGCCGGACAGGATGTAATCGTAATACACCATGGCAGCTTCCTTTCGTATCCGTATAATGGATGTATACATTCAGAAAGACTCTGATTCAAGAGTGTTTTTGCGCAAAAAAAGCGTTCTATACGGCGCATCCTCAGCTTTGCAGATCCTTCTCGAACCGATGGATCGCTTCTGTTTTGCCGATCACGGTCAGCGAATCTGCGGCGGACAGTACCGTTGTCGGCAGGATCTCCGTCGTCAGTCTGCCGTTCTGCTTCACGGCAATGATATTGAGCCCGAACCGCTTGCGCATGTCCAATTCCTGCACCGTTTTCCCGGCGACCTTGTCCGTCAGCGCGATTTCCATAAAGTCGAACTCCGGCGAGAGGGAAATGTATTCGAGAATGTGCGGGGAGGGCAGCCGATGCGCCAGACGGATTGCCATGTCCTTCTCCGGATAGACCACCTCCGCGCCAAGTGTCGTCAATACCTCGCCCTGCTCCTCGCTGCGCGCCTTTGCGATCACCCGCCCGACGCCGAGACGCAGTACCGTCAGTGTGGTCAGAATGCTCGTGTCGATCTGCTCTCCGATGGCAACCACCACGATGTCGCAGTCCGCGATTCCCACCGTCTCCAGATTCTCGCGCGTCAGATTGTCGATGCAGAACGCGTTGTCCGTGAATGCCGCCGCCGCGTTGATCTTGTCCTGCTCCCGGTCGATGACAAGGATCTCCTTGCCCGATTCCGCAAGGGACTGTGCCAGAGCGAATCCAAACCGCCCAAGCCCGATGATGCCATATAAGGTTTCTTTATTCTTTGTATTCTGTTTCCTTGCCATATTGATACTCCTGCAATCCTGATAAAGACACTGCTGTAAGGTTGATTTTGCGCGATAAACCCATTATGCGTTCTCCTGCCTTAGCCGATGGACAGATTTTCCTCCGGCAAAGAGATGCCCGTGTCAGGCTCACGAACCCACATGGAGGCAACGGTGAGCGGACCGAGACGACCGACATACATCGTGAGAATGATGAGAAGGCGGGAGGCGACCGAGAGAGAGGGTGTGATCCCGACGGTGAGTCCGACCGTGCCGAGGGCGGATACCACCTCAAACAGGACCGCCGAGAGGGAGAAGGACGGCTCGATGTGGCAGATCAGCGCGGTGATGACAATGACGAATAGCAGGCCGAGCGAAATGATCGTCGTCGCCTTGTGGAGGGACTCGTTCGGGATCCGGCGGCGGAAGGCTTCGGGCGGACGATTCGTGGAGGACGTGAACAGGGAGCGGAGGAATACAAAGAACGTCGTCGTCTTCATACCACCGCCTGTCGAGCCGGGGGACGCGCCGATGAACATCAGCACCATCATGATAAGCAGCCCCGCTTCGCTGAAATTGCCAAACGAGAATGTCGCGAATCCGGCTGTCCGCGCCGTCATGCTGGAGAAAAACGCACCCAGCCACGTAATGTTCCTGCCCTCCGACAGTTTCAGCAGTACCGTCCCTGAGGCGAGCAGGATTCCCGTCATGGACAGTACCACCTTCGTCTGGAGCGAGCATTTTCTCCATTTCCGTACCCGCGCCACCTCCGTGATGACGAAAAATCCGATGCCGCCCACAATCACAAGGGCAGCCGTGACCAGATTCAGCGCGACGTCCCCGGCATACGGGAGCATGCTTGTGCCCCGGCCGAAAATATCCATGCCCGCGTTGTTGAAGGCAGCGATCGCGTGGAACACAGAGATCCCGATCGCTTTCGAAAGCGGATATTCGCGCAGAAACAGCGGCAGACAGAGAAGCGCGCCGATAAGCTCAATGGAGAACGTGAGGATCAGCACCCACCGGATCAGCTTCATCACGTCCTTGAACGACGGATAGTTGAGTGCCTCTTTGATGAGTACACGCTCCCGGAAATTGACCCGCTGTCCGGCAAGAGCAATGATCCCCACGCCGAGGGAGGTGATGCCCAGACCACCGATCTGGATGAGACACGCGATCACGACCTGCCCGAATACCGTGTACGTGGAGCCGAGATCGACGGTCAGGAGACCCGTGATGCAGACCGCACTTGTGGCGGTGAAGAGATTGTCCGTGAACGTCGTCGGTATATCCGGTCTGTGCGCGATCGGCAGGGAAAGAAGAAGCGTACCCATTGCGATAACAAGGGCAAATCCGATGGCGATGATCTGCGTGGGGGTGAGGGCATATTTGGAATGCGAACGAGGTCTGCGTGTCATAGGCTTGCCTTTCCGTAAAGATACTCTCGATAGACGCGGTACGCCGACGGAATCGCGAACGGTGTGCAGTCGGATACCCATACGAGATTTTCCGGCAGCGGTTTTACATCATTTGCGTCAAAGGCGTAGCCGCGCAGATGCCACTCGACGTGCGTGAAGAGGTGGCGTGCGTCCGGCAAAGGCACAGTATATGTGGCTTCGATCCCGATTGCGGCAAGGCGTGCAGCGATTTCCTCCGGCGAAAGATGCCGATCCGCGCATACGGCAAACGGCTGCCACAGCCCCGCAAGGAGTCCGGATTCCGAACGCTTTTCAAGAAGATAGCCGCGCGCCGACCGCACGAGTGCCACGGTAACGCACTGTATGGAACGCGCCTTCTTGGGCGCCTTGCATGGCAGTACAGCGGCATGACCGGCAGCGTGACCCAGGCACAGATCGGCGAGCGGACAGTGGCTGCAATCGGGGGATTTCGGGGTACAGACGAGCGCGCCCAGCTCCATGAGTGCCTGATTGAAGTTGCCCGCGTCGGATGGGGGGAGCGTTTCGGTGACGCGTGCGGTGAAACGGGCCTTGGTATCGGGCTCGGAGATGTCGCCGTTGTCGTCGTACAGCCTTGAAAAGACGCGCAGCACGTTTCCGTCCACGGCAGGCACGGGGATCCCGAAGCTGATGGACGCAATGGCTCCCGCGGTGTACGGACCGATTCCGGGCAGAGTGCGCAGCAGGTCGTAATCGGCAGGCAGCTCTCCGCCATAATCCCGGCAGACGATCTGTGCCGCCTTTTGCAGATTGATGGCGCGGCTATAGTATCCGAGTCCCTGCCAGATCCGCCGCAATTCGTCGATCGGAACGGCGGCAAGGGCGGGAATATCGGGCAGAGCAGCCATGAAACGCTCATAATACGGCAGCACGGCGTTCATCCGGGTCTGTTGGAGCATGATCTCGCTGACCCAGACATGATACGGCGTCGGATCCTCCCGAAACGGCAGAGAACGACGATTGAGCTGGAACCAACCGACAAGCGGCGGGGCGATAGGAAGCATAGTTACACCTCATAAAAACGGGGATACGTGTGAAAGACCGCCATCCGCATCCAACCCTCAATAATGGAATTCCTCCTCCATTTCATCAAGGGTAGCGAAGGAGTATCCTTGCGCGATACAGCAGCGGAGGATGTAGGGCAAAAGCTCCACGGTATAGCTCTGGCTGTCGTGCATGAGGATGACCTTGGTGTTGGCGGAGGCTGCCCAGGTTTCGTCGAAGGTTTCTTTCAGATAGGTGAGAATCGGCATACCGTCGGGACACTGGAAAAGCAGTCCGTCGTTGGTGAGGACGTTCCAGTCGTAGATGGAGTAGCCTCTCCCGTGGAGCATATCGAACATGGCCTGTCTGGTCGCGGTATCGAAATATCTGCCCTTGGAGCCGCCCGGAAAGCGGAAAGCGGGGAAGCTTCTGACGCCATCCCATGCACCGGCATTCTGGACAGCGGTTTCCCACAGCGCGAGATCGTTTTCCAGCGCGGCGGTGGAGGCGTAGATCGTGTCGTAGTCGTGGGAATAGCCGTGGCTTGCGAGGATACTGCCCCATTTCTGGATATTCCGGGCTTGGGCGGGATGGGCATCTATATTTTTGCCGAGGGTGAAAAAGGTCGCGCGGGCACCATAGCGGGCAAGGATTTGCAGAATCTCGTCGGTATACGCGCTCGGTCCGTCGTCGAAGGTGATGTAGATCTTCGTGTCGGTATCGCTCTCCGCCGTCGGCTTCTGACCGCTGACATGGAGCGTGACCGGAACATCCGGATTGCACCACAGACCATCGGAGACAGGATCGGTGTTGTCGACCGTGGAAAAGCCGGCATAGGTGACGGACTGCACATAGCCTGCGGGGACACTTGCGTAGACCTCCTCAACGGTATAGGAAACGCCCGCTGCGGTCAGGATCGATTCCGCGTTCTGCAGCGTGTCAAAGATCCCGTAGGACAGACGGACATAGCCGTCGGTGGTACCCGTGCAACCGAGACTGCTCGCATCGGAAACGACGGCGCGGTACTCGTCGGACAGCGGATCGGCAGGACCCTCGCGATGGGGAAAACGGGTCAGCATAGGGGTGTCGGAGACGGCAGGTGCGAGAAGAACAGGGGTCTCCGACGGGGTATCGTGACCGGGCTTGTCCAGAAATACAAAATCCTGGAAGACATACACACAGACGCCGTAGACGATGAGAAGTGTGCATAAAAAAGTCAGCGCGGCAGCCCGGATGGAAAACCACTTCCGGATGCGCCGTTTGGCTGTGTTTTTCAAGGGAATTTCTCCTTTGCATAGGAGGATCGCGGTCGCCCTTTGTGGACAACCATACATCTACATTATAGCAGTTATCGACGGATTATGCAAGAGCCGAAAACGGACGCGGGGCGGAAAAACGTAAATTTTCTGTGATGCCTCGCGTCCGCGGGCGGGGAGAGGCGGAGGGAGAGCGGCAGCTATGTAAATTTTTTGGAAATTGCCCGTTTGGTCTTGTATTTTGCGGATGGCTATGGTATGATATGGTTGTCGGAATTTGTTGCCGATACCACATATTTCCACAATAAAGGGAGGTTTCTGTATGAAGAAATTCACAAAAGTGCTCTGTGCGGTCGGTCTTTGCGCGGCGATGGTGCTGCCGACATCCGCTGCATACACGCCCAAACGCTACGATCCCATGGCAGACATGAAGAACGCCGCTGTCAATTCGGTGGAAATGGTTTCTCTGCCGGAATTTCGCAATCTCAGCCGGATGGCGGTAAAGAGCAGCACTGCCACTCCTGAAGCGGATACCGGCGCATTGTTCGACATTCTGCCGGATACTGCCGCGACCCTCGCAAGAGACGAGAACGGCAAGGCCACCATTTCCTTTGCGGGCGAAGAGGCATACATCCTGCAAAAGCTCGTATTCGACAAGATCGACACCGCGTATACGCTGAAGGTGTACGGCTCCATGGATTCTGCGGAATGGGTAGAGCTGGCTGTTGCGGCGGAGGAATACGATTCCGAACAGTATGCGGTATATGGCGTGACAAACAAGACCGAGTACTTCTACTATCGCATAGAGCTGACTGCGGAGGAAGATCTCACGCTCGATACCATCCTGCCGTATGGCAAGGTTGTCAAGCCGCACGATCTGTACTGGGGCATTTTCACCGGCGGCAGACGTCCGCATCAGCCGGAAACGGATCGTCCGGATTGTAATTGACGGATACGACCGAACAACCGAATATCCCAAAAAGGCGATCCTCCATGACGGGGGATCGCTTTTTGCGTGAAGCCATCCGCGATTCGGCTGCATGGTTCCCGATATGCGGACAGAAAAAGGACCCATCCCGCGGGACAGGTCCTTATGTCTTTGTCTATGCGGCTATGTTAGCCCTTCCGACTTAGTGCTTCTTGGAAACAGCGTAGCCGGCAGCGGAAACGATAGCGGCAACAGCAGCGATGATCGCAGCGTCGAAGGTCTGCGGAGCTGCAACGGTGGTTTCAGCAGCAGCGGCGTCCACAACTTCTGCTTCGGTTTCAGCAGCCGGAGCTTCGGTTTCGGGTTCTGCAACCACTACAGCGTCAGCAACGAGCTCGAGGGATTCAGCATCCGGATTCTGGGAACCGGTAGCAACACCGCTGGTGTGCTCTGCATCGTAGGAGTCGTTTACCTGGAGAGCAAAACCAAAGGTCTTGCCGGCAGCAAGGTCGTTCATCGGGAATGCGCATTCTACTACCCAACCGTCGTCGTTCTGAACAGCAGTGTGCTGGGAAGCGTCAAAGCCCTTTTCCCATGCAACAGCACCGTCGCCGTCCGCACCGAGGAAGAAGTTGCCGTCAGCAGCAGCGTGAATCTTGAACTTCAGATCTTCATCGAGGAACCACATTTCAGCAGCGTCGTTGTCCCAGCCCTGGTCAACGGTGGAAACGGGAGTGGAGTCAGCACCAACAACACAAACGTACAGATAGTTGGAGTCCCAGAGGAAGTATGCGGTAGCGTCGCCGGAGTTAGCGATGTCGCCGTCGCCCCAAGCGTATACCCACTCCTTGTCGAGGGTGTAGGAAGCGGACTGGAGATAGATTTCGTCAAGCGCGCCGTCAACAACGGGAGTGCCGTTGAGGATCTTGCCGTTGACAACCGTAGCGGATGCAGCCACGGACAGTGCCATTACGAGAACAATGGCGAGGACCAGAGAAAGTGCCTTTTTCATAGTGGTGTGTTTTCCTTTCTGAAAAAACATTTTTTGGCATAAAGCCGATTTTGCATCACAGCTTCCGGTGCCTTCTCAGAGTATCTTGACCGGGATGAACCTCACAGTTCCTCACGAAGAAGATGGTCTCAAAAAGCAGCAGTATCACTGTGTGGTGAAAAAGTTTATCCTATTTCTCTCCGTTTGTCAATACATTCGTCAAAGTTTGCAGCGAAAATGCAGAGATTTGGAGCAAACGTACAAAAATCTGCGGTTAAAAATGGAGTTTTCCCCGATAAAACTGGATGGATTGCACAAAACGGAGGGGAATGCGATTGAATATACAGAAAAGACGGCTGTGTAACCATGCATCTGCGCACAGTCATACAGCCGTCTTTGGGAGCTTGCCGGATCGCAAAGTGTACGGAAATCGTACAGGAACGGCGGAAATGCGCGGAAATCGACAAAGGATCCGGTATGGATGCGACGATTTCCGCACCGACTTCCGTTTTACAGTGCCTTTGCCGTGAAGCCGAGCGCGGAGATCGCCTTCACGATGGCATCCACATCGAGTGATTCCGGACAGGTCACATCCGCTTTGCCGAGCTTCAGATCAATATCCGCTTTGCAGCCGAGTGCCTTGAGTGCGGCTTCGACCTTCGCCACACAATGGGAGCAGTGCATTCCCTCAATTGCCAGTTTTACAAGTTTCTTTTTACCAAACAACATATTTTCTTCCTCCTATACATGGAAATACAATAAGAATTGACATGCCACGCCCCAAAAGTCCGTAAAAACAAGGGGAATGACAAATGCGAACCGATTCTGTAAAAGCCCGCTTCCGGAAGGCTTTGCGGGGAAAGGAGCGTTCTCCAAAGCGGTCGTTTTCCGGAGAACTCCCGGTCAGCCGCGCCAATGACGTAAGCGAAGCGCATTCAGTACGACACAGACGCTGGACAGGGACATGGCAGCAGCGGCGATCATGGGGGTCAGCTTCAGGTGGAAAAGGGGATTGAGCAGTCCGGCGGCGATCGGGATGCAGATCAGGTTGTAGAGAAACGCCCAGAGGAAGTTTTCCGCAACATTGCGCATGATGGCACGGCTGAGCCGGATCGACCGCGCCGCATCGCCGAGATCACTGCGCACCAGTACCACACCCGCTGAGGCAATCGCAATGTCCGTCCCCTGACCGATCGCAATGCCGCAGTCCGCCTTCGCAAGGGCGGGTGCATCGTTCACGCCGTCGCCGACCATCACAACCGTCCGCCGCGTCGTGTCGCCGAAATAGCTGCCGTCCATGAGGCTTTCGACCACCGCCGCTTTGCCTTCCGGCTTGACCTGCGCCACAACCCGCGTGATTCCCGCTTCTTTTGCGATGGCTTCCGCTGTCACCGGATTGTCGCCCGTCAGCATCACGACCTCGCAGCCCGCCTCGCGCATCGACTGCACCGCGGCAGGACTGGTCGCCTTGATCCGGTCGCCGATTGCAAATACGCCCTCGATCCGCTCGCCTGCAAAATACACCGGCGTCAACCCGCGCCGCGCCAGATCATCCGCGATTTTTTGGATTGTATCGTCCATCGATGCGATGCCGACGGAGACCAGATACGATGCGTTGCCGCAGAAATACCGTCTGCCGCCGATCCTGCCGGAAACGCCGCCGCCAAAGGTCACATCGTAGTCTGTGCATTCCGGTATTTCCCCGGTGTAAGCAGAGACGATTGCGCGTCCGATCGGATGCTCACTTGCCGACTCCAATGCCGCACCGTATGCCGCAAGGGTGGCTTTGTCCATCCCGCCCACCGGATAGATCTCCGTCAGTTCCATCTTGCCTTCCGTGATCGTCCCCGTTTTGTCGAGCGTCACCACCTTCGCCTTGTTCAGCGCGTCAATGGCATCCGCACTTTTGATGAGGATCCCGCATTCCGCACCGCGCCCGATTCCGCACATGATCGCCGTCGGAGACGCAAGACCGAGCGCACACGGACACGAGATCACAAGCACCGAAATGCCAAAGCTCACCGCTGTGTCCAGACTGCCGGACGCGATCCACCAGATGATGAACGTCAGAAGCGCAATGGAGCAGACGACCGGCACGAAGATCCCGCTGATTTTGTCTGCCAGCTTCTGTACCGGTGCCTTGGACGTCGCCGCCTCCTCCACCATTGCCGCGATCTTTGCCACCGTCGTCTCTTCGCCGACCGATTCCGCGCGCATCTCTGCGTATCCCGTCACAAGGATCGTCCCGCAGATCAGCGTGTCGCCGACGTTTTTCTCCACCGGTACGCTCTCGCCCGTGATCACACTCTCGTCAGAGGCACCGCCGCCTGTCACGATCACCCCGTCGCACGGGATCCCGCTGCCGGCACGGATCAACACGATGTCCCCGGCGGTGAGCGTATCCGCCGGGATCGTTACGATTTCGTCACCGCGCCGTACCTCCGCCGTTTTCGGTGCCAGATCCAAAAGCTTCCGTACCGCGTCCGAGGTCCGCCGTCTGGCACGCAGCTCCAAGGTTCGTCCTACCGTGATGAGCGCGAGGATCATCGTCACCGATTCAAAATGCAATTCGTGCGACAGATGCATGATGTGCGCGCCGGTAGTCGCACCGATCACCATCTTCACAAGCACGTAGATCCCGTAGAGGAAGGACGCGCCGGAGCCGAGTGCGATCAGCGTATTCATGTTCGCGCTGCCATGGATCGCTCCGCGCAGACCATCCCGGTAGTAGCTCCGGTTGATCCACATCACCGGAAAGGCGAGACAGAGCTGAAGCAGTCCATTCCACAGCGGGGTCAGCATCCCTGCTTCCGGATCGATTATGGACGGCAGCGGCAGAGCGATCATGTGCCCCATCGTCACGTACATCATGATCAGTGCGAAAACGACCGATTTCCACAGCCGACCGCGCAGATCCCGGTAGCGCACCTCATCCGGATCTTCCCGCGGTGTGCCATCGTCTACGGCTGCGCTGTATCCCGCACGATCCACAGCGGCGCAGATCGTCTCGTCGTTTGTTTTTGCGGGATCGTATCGGACCGTCATGCGGTTCGCCATCAGACTGACTGCAACGTCCTCCACGCCGTCCACCTGCCGTACCGCTCTGTCCACTGCCGCCGAGCAAGCCGAACAGCTCATCCCGCCAACCACATATTTTTGTGTCGTCATACAATCCCTCTCTTCGTTTTTGGATTTCCCGGAATATGTCTATATAATAATGTAGGGTTCTGGTAAGTATCTCCTAACCATTATTCCTGAATTTACCACAATTTCCTGAAACTGGCGGAAACTGTGGCGTAATTTGTGCCGCACATGGCGTATTGCATCCCAAAATTTGCGATGCCTGTTTTGTATCGTATGCGAAAAAGGATGGCTTCAGGGGGCTGTCGTACCCCAAACCGTCATGCATGCGTATCGTTGCAGCCTTAAAAATCCGCGCCGGAGATCGCCATTTTGCGCAGATAGGTGACGATCCCGTTTTCCTGGATGTTGTATGCCAGAGGAATGGGGGAGCCGATTCCCGCCGCAATGAGAGACGCGCTGCAATTCACCGTGAGCGTTTTTCCGGTGCCGATCTCGCCGGAGGTCAGTCGGGAAAAGACCGCGTTGATGATGCCGCCGTGCGTCACGCCGAGAATCACGCGCTCCCGACACGCCTCGAGCATATCGTCAAACGCACGGAACATACGCGCTGCCGCCATCGGAACACTTTCAACATTGCCTGCCTGCCGTTCACCGCCCGGAAACAGACGGCGTCGCTCTTCGATGGTCAACCCGGACAGCTTGCCGTAATCGCGCTCCATGAGATTGTCGAGAATGAGTAGTCCCGAGTGATCCGCAAAGGTCATATCCGGTTCCGGCAGTACATTTGCGCGATGGGGCAGAGAGAGCAGGGCGGCAATGGAGGCTGCGGTATCGGCGGCACGGGATAAGGGGGACGAGCAGACCGTCCCGTAGCGCACGCCATAATCGAGCGTTTCCCGAAAATAGAGTGCCGTTTTGTACGCCTGCATCCTGCCGTTCTGGTTGAGCGGGACATCCTCGCGTCCCTGCAGCCGTTTGATCTGATTCCAGTCGGTCTGACCGTGCCGCAGGAGAATGATGAGCCGCCGTCCCTCGGAGAGCAGATGTGCTGCCTGACTGGGGGATGCGAGATATACCGGATAGGTCGGGAGCGTTCGTCCGCGTTTGGTGCCGTGTACGTTCTGCGCCATGCGATCACACCTCTTTTCCATGAGAAGCTTACAATTTTTTCTGTACATCTTTGACCTTTGGATGCACCTTCCTTATTATACTATAGATGGGGAACGCTGTCAAGGGAGTAGGATGCCTTTCGGAGTTTTTGTACCTACAGACAGAAACATGGCGGCACAAATTGGGAAATCCGCTGAATCCCTGTGGGCGCGTGCCGTTTCACGAAAACTTTTTCGGAGAAATCGGGAAAAAACCGTTTACAAAACCGGCGCGGTGGTGTATAATGATAGTGCGGATCTGGGAAATCGGGTGCGCCAATGGGACGTGGAACGAGAAGAATCGACAATGCGGTTTGTGATAAACAGAGAGTATCCGGCTGGTGGAAAGGATACGCAGAAACGGCGGTCGGCTGTGCGCTCGGGAGTCTCGCTTTGTAATGAAGCGCGCGTCGCCTGCGTTATCGGGCAGATATAGTGAGAAATAAGAGTGGAACCGCGGGAAATCGCCTCTTAGAGATGGAAAATATGTCCATTTCGGGAGACGTTTTTTTGTTCCCGCAGAAAGGAATCCGCATGAAGATTCACATTACCATACAAAAACAAAAGCCGCAAAGCGCGAAAAAGGACGTACCGCTGCCGCAGGAGCTGCGCCGCAGGATCGATGCCATTCTTGCCGATGTGGATGCGATCTGTGACAGAGACCCCGCTGCTCTCGGCCGTGGCGAAGTGATCTTTCTCTACTCCGGTTTTCACGCGGTGCTGCTGTACCGGCTTGCCCACGCGCTTTTGCAGAAGGGGTATCCTCTGACGGCGCGGGCGGTCTCCCAGTTCACGCGGTTTGTAACGGGGATCGAGATTCATCCGGGCGCGACCATTGGCAAGGGGCTGTTCATTGACCACGGTTCCGGTGTGGTGATCGGGGAAACGGCGGTCATCGGCGACAACTGTACGATCTATCAGGGTGTGACGCTCGGCGGTACCGGAAAGGACACAGGCAAACGCCATCCCACGCTGGGGGATAACGTCATGGTCGGCGCGGGTGCAAAGCTGCTCGGCAATTTCACCGTCGGCTCCGGCTCCAAGATTGCGGCAGGTGCCGTGGTGCTGACCGATATTCCGGAAAACGCCACAGCGGTAGGTGTCCCGGCAAAGGTAGTCCGACAGAACGGCGCGAAGATCCAGACGCAGGATCTCGATCAGGTCCATATGCCCGACCCGGTGGAGTGTGAGATCACAACGGTCTGTGAACGCGTCGCAAAGCTGGAGCAAAAGCTGTCCGCGCTGCTTGCAAAGCTCCCGGACAATACGGCTGCGCTGCATACGGATGTACCCTGCAGCTGCGGGGAAAAAGCGGATGTGCCTGCCGCGGATGCTGTGCCTTCCGCGGATGGTGTACCTTCCGCAATGGACGCGCCTGTTGAGTCCGCGGAGAACGAACCGGAGAATGGCGGGGAGCAATGACAGGACGGGAAAATGTCCGAAAAAAGTCACATCCCCGTCATGGAACCGCGCGGATTTTTATGCCGATCTGTGGTACGATATAGGTTAGAAAGCTTTGTCCTATAGTCAGTCTCGGCATATCGCCGCAGAAAGGAGCGTTTTTACTATGCAATGTCCTCATTGTCACACAGAGCTATACGATACCGACCGATTCTGTCCCCACTGCGGGAAACCGCGTCCCTGTCCTGCCTCTCCGTTCAAAAAGGGAGTCGCTGCGATTGCTAAGGCGGTGGGCTTTGTACTGCTTTTCCTCGTGGTGCAGTCCGCAACCTCCGGGATCTATTCCGGGATTCTTGTCGTACAGAATATCATGGCGTCCGGGGGAAATCTGTCTGAAGCGGAGCTGTACGACAGCATCTACAACGCGCTGTACCAGAATATCAGCCTCGTCAGCCTGATCTCCGGACTGATCACGATTCTGTTCTTAGCCTTATTCTTTGCCGTGCAGCAAAAAAATATGTTTGCCGAGATCCATCTTCGCAAGGTGAAACCTTCCATGATCCTCTGGGCAGCACTTGCCGGAGCCGCGTTCAATATCTTCATCTCTGTGACGATCAATTTCCTGCCGCTGCCGGACGCGTGGTTTGCCGGACTCGAGGAGCAGTACAGCTATCTCGGCGAACAGAACAGCTTGCTTCTGGAGATCCTCACCACCTCCGTTCTCACCGGATTTCTGGAAGAAACGATCTTCCGCGGATTGGTCGATTCCCGTTTGCGCACCGGACTGCCCACATGGCTTTCCGTGATCCTCTCCGCACTCATTTTCGGATTGTGCCACGGTACGCCCATCGCCATCGGATACGCTTTTGTGGTCGGACTGGTATTTTCGCTGCTGTTTCTGCGCCACGGCTCCATTCTGCCGTCCATCGTCTGCCATATGTGCTTCAACCTGACCTCCATCTTCTTGACGACGGACAACCCCGTTCTGCTGCTCGGACTGTATCTCATCTCCATCGGCACACTGCTGTTCGCCTTCTATATGCTCTTTCGCCGGGACGATGCAGCACCGGATGTGCCGCAGATCGAAAAGCTCCCGACGGATAAAAACTGACCGATATATCATACGTTTTCTGAGAAAGGAATTTCCAAATGATGGATAGCTCTCTGCTTCTGTATAATAGCTTAACGCATTCCCGCGACCCGTTTCGCACCCATACGCCCGGAGTCGTAAAAATGTACACCTGCGGTCCGACCGTGTACCATTTCGCACACATCGGCAATCTCCGCACGTACATCATGGAGGATATTCTCGAACGGTACCTCCGTTATTCCGGCTATGACGTGACCCGCGCCATGAACATCACCGACGTTGGACATCTGTCGAGCGACGCGGATACCGGTGAGGATAAGATGCTCAAGGGCGCGCGCCGGGAGCATAAGACCGTCATGGAGATCGCGAAATACTACACCGACGCGTTCTTCGCCGACTGTGATAAGCTCCACATCAAGCGTCCGGACATCGTTATGCCCGCCACCTCCTGCATACCGGAATTTATCCATATGATCGAGGTGCTTCTCGAAAAGGGATACGCGTATCTCGCCGAGGGCAACGTCTATTTCGACACCTCCAGGCTCACGGAATATTACGTGTTCAATAAGCACGACGCGGAGGATCTGGCTGTCGGTGTGCGCGAGGGCGTGGAGGAGGATCATGCCAAGCGGAACAAATGCGACTTTGTGCTCTGGTTCACAAAATCGAAATTTGAGGATCAGGAGCTGAAGTGGGACAGCCCATGGGGACTCGGATATCCCGGCTGGCACATCGAATGCTCCGCCATCAGCATCAAGAACCTTGGCGAATATCTTGACCTCCATTGCGGCGGCATCGACAACGCGTTCCCGCACCATACCAACGAAATCGCACAAAGCGAAGCGTATCTCGGTCATCCGTGGTGCCCGCAGTGGTTCCATGTCCTCCATCTCAACACCTCCTCCGGCAAAATGTCCAAGTCTACGGGCGAATTTCTCACCCTGTCGCTTCTGGAACAAAAGGGCTACGATCCCATGGTCTACCGTCTCTTCTGCCTCCAGTCCCATTACCGGAAGAATCTCGTGTTCTCCTATGAGGGACTAGACAATACGGCTGCCAGCTACGAAAAGCTCATCGCACGGATCGCCGCGCTGGATCCGACCGATACAGCTCCCATCGATCAAGCGGTTTGGGACAAGCACCGGAATACCTTCCGCGAGGCAATGGACAACGATCTCAATACCTCTCTCGCCATCACCTCCGTGTACGACGTGCTGAAGGAAAAAACCAACGATGCGACCAAACGCGCTCTGCTCGCCGATTTCGATCGCGTCCTTGCCCTTGGACTTCTGGAAGAAGCCGATGCAAAACGGAAGGCAGACGCGGAAAAATCCACCGCAGCCGAGAGCACACCCGACGTGGAGCCGGAGCTGGATGCAAAGATCCGCGCCATGATCGAGGAAAGAGCGGCGGCGAAGAAGGCAAAGGACTACGCACGCGCCGACGAAATCCGCACGGAGCTGACGAATATGGGCGTGATCCTCAAGGATACGAAGGAAGGCACCACCTATACCCTTGCATAAATGCAGGAACGCTGTCCTATCCGGTATTTTGCCGGTGCAGCATTCCCCCATACATCAAAAAACGACCGATGGTTCGGGACAATTCTCTCCCGCGCCTATCGGTCATTTTTGTTGTGATCTGGTATGCTTACTGTACGCTGCCGGTTATGATTTTCAAAAACTGCGCTGCTTTGCATTTACCGTATATATACGCAAACGCCGCTTTCCACTTCTGCTGGAACCCGATCCCGGAATCGTCTATGACGCAGAAAAACGCAAGCAGCAGAAGGATAGCAAAAAGAAATCTGAAAATGCGCCGCATAAAAACCTCCCAATAAACCGTCGAAAACAATACACATAAAATCGAGGGGAAGGAAACAGGAAAACACCCCATGCAATCGTCCGCGGCAGCAGCGCACTCCCCCATCCGTCGCTTCAGACATCCAGACATGCGTTTATATATGTCCATAAAAAAGTTCTTGCTAAGCTTCTTTCAAGAAGCGTCCCGTTCCCTTGTTCTCTCCGTTCTCCCTCAGAGCCGGCGCAGCATAAACCCGCCGTCCGCATCGAATACGGTGCCGGTGGAGTAGCGCATTGCACCGTTTGCCAGCGCGAGAACCATGGAGGCGACCTCCTCCGGCTGACCAATGTGGCGGATCGGCAAAAGACCGTTTGCAATGAGGGCGTCGTATTTCGCTCGCACCACAGCGGTCATGTCCGTCGCAATGATGCCCGGGCGTACCTCGTAGACGTTCACACCATATTCTGCCATCCGATCCGCGTAGAGCTTCACCGCCATCGACAGCGCCGCCTTCGACATACAGTATTCCCCGCGGCTCACACTCGATACCTCCGCCGAAATCGATGTGATGAACACAATCGCCCGCATCACGTCCGCCTGCTCCGGAACCGCTGCCATCCGCCGCGCCATCTCCTGTGTCAGGAAAAAGACGCTCCGGCAGTTGATTCCCATCACCCGGTCGTAGCTCTCCTCCGTCATCTCCAGAATGTCGTTGCGCTGCAAGGGTGCCACACCGGCATTGTTCACAAGCACCTCTACCGTGCCGAATCTGCCCCATGCCTCGTCCATCAGGCGCATCCGATCCTCCGACGACGAGATGTCGCATTGGCAGTAGAAGGATTCCGGCGAGAGGGAGGTCAGCTCACCGAGATATGCCGCAACCCGCTCATCGGATGCAGGCTTGGTTCCCGCCGCACAGACCGCGTAGCCATCCTTTGCCAACGCCAGAGAGATCCCGCGACCGATCCCACGCGCCCCGCCGGTCACAATCGCACACCGTTTTCCGCCTATCATTTCGTTTTCCTCCGTTTATTTCGCAAATACGCGCCGATATTGGTCGAGATACAGCTTGTCCCGTATCGGGCATCCGGTTGCCGCAAGCTGCCGCATGATCGCCGTGCATTTGGAACAGGTCATGCACACCTTCTTCGGATCGAGCGCACCTTTTTCGAGAATGTCGCGCGCAAAATCCGGGTACGCAAACGCCATTCTGCCAAATCCGGCTGCGTCTGCCATTCCGGCGGAGACAGCTCCTGCCGCTGCATCTGCCGCATAGGTTCGCAGATAGCTGTAGCCTGTGCCGATCAGCGTGATTCCCGGGACCGTCTTCTTCATGTGCGCCGCCGCATCGATGAGTCTGCCCACGCCAACCATGCGCTCTTCCGGCGGTTCATAGCCACCGTTGTCATACGGACGATTCACGTGCGGGTTGATGTACGGCGAGCCGAGCGTCATGTCCACAAGCCGAATGCCGCCCGCATAGAGCTTTTGATACAGCCAGTCGCCCTCCGACCAGTCGATTTTCAGGTAGTCCGCATGGTCCGCACCAAATCCCCACGGGTACGGCAGGCAGTCGTATAAGCCAAGTCGGGATGCCAAAATAAAATCGTCGTTCGCCCAGACGGACGCTGCCGCCACGGAATCGAGAAAGAGGCGCGCACGATTTTCCAGCGATCCGCCGTAACGACCCGGGCGGTTGTACGCCGAAAGCAGCTCACTGAAGAGATACTTGTGGCAGCACTTGATGTCCACGCCGTCAAATCCCGCCTCCCGTGCCAGCTTCGCCGCATAGCCGAACTTTTCCGGCAGCGTGTCGAGATATTCGTCCGTCACCACCGGGTAGTCCGGATCGACCATCATCTTCTCGTTCATAAGCGGATTGTGATACGAGATCACAGGTGCGGGAAGGTTGTGCGGACGCGAGAATCTGCCGGAATGGGTCAGCTGCAAAATCAGCGGCGTGCCGTTCGACAGTTTGTGCATCCGCTCTGCCAACGCCTTGAACGCGTCCAGTGTGCCGTCGTGCAGCCAGAGTTGGGACGAACTGGTCCGCCCTTCCTCCACTACCGCCGTCGCCTCAAGCCAGATCAGTCCCGCGCCACCCTCGGCAAAGCGTTCACAGCGGCGTATCGTCCATTCTCCCGGAGAGCCGTCTTCGTTGCCGTCAAAGCCCTCCATCGGATGGATCGTCAAACGGTTTTTGAGCTTCACGTGGGAGGTGCCGATCTGCTTCTCCGTGCCGAGTATCGACAAATCCGTACTGTGCGGCAGCGTAACACCGCAGCTTTGGGCGGCAGTGAGCAGCTCCGCCAGCGAATGATAGGTGAATTTCTGCATTGTGCGCCTCCTTACGCCATCGTTTCGAGCATCTGCAAGGTGACGCCGTACTGTGTTTCCTCTCCGGCTGCAACATGGCGGTATTCGGAGAGCATATATTCGCCCATCCGCCGCACCTCATTGCCGAGAGAGCCTGCGATGTGCGGTGTGAGATATACGTTGTCCAGCGTGTAGAGCGGGGAATCCTCCTTGGGCGGCTCCGGATACGTCACATCGAGAACTGCCGCACGGGAGGGATCTGCCTGCAATGCCGCGATCATGTCCGCTTCCACGATCTGCGCACCACGTCCGGTGTTGATAAACGTCGTGTTCGGCTTCATCCGGTCAAAGAGATGCGCGTCCAGCATACCGACCGTCTGCGGATTGTTCGCGAGATGGTTGGAGATCACGTCCGATTGTGCAAACAGCTCCTCCAGGGTGCATTTTTCCACCCGCAGTGCCGCCGCCTTTTCATCGGACAAGAACGGATCGAATACGACCACCCGCACCCCGTCGAGATCCCGATGGAGCCGTTCAATCACCATTTTGCCGATCATGCCCGCGCCGATGATGCCGACCGTGATGTCGTAGTTGCCGGGAAAATCCACATATACGTTCCGATTTGTCCAGATGTATCCGCTGCCGGGCTTGTGGAGCCGGTGGAAGAAGCCCTTTGTCGCTAAGACGATCTGGGCAAAGGTATATTCCGCGACCGGAACGCCGTTTGCCGCCCACGCGCTGTGTACCGCGATCCCGTTTTCCAAAAACGGACGGGCGAAATACTGTACGCTCCCCGCCGCATAGAATACCGCCTTGCAGGAGGGCAGATATTCCCGGATCTCCTCCGCGGACAAAGCGAGCATACCCCAGGTCGAGAATACGTATTCCACCGCCGCAAGCTCTTCTTTCACCGCGTCAAAGTCCGATTTTACAAGACAGGTGCCGTCTGCGATAAAGTCGAGCTCCCTGCGCAGAGACGCCATCGTTTCCCCGTGGTATACGCGCGCGATCTGATGCCCGTCGCCGATAAACGCTGCTTTTTTCATAGCCAAACTCCTTTAATTGCCAAACATGTATTTGCCGAAATCTTCAAATTCCAAAATGTCCGAGAGAATGTAGTTCGAAACAAACATCCCGCGCGGCGTCAGCGCATACCGACCGTTTTTGTACGTCATGTAGCCGCCTTCCAGAAACCGCCGCACCTTTTGTCCGTATAATGCCGTGAACGATGCGCCGAACCGTCTGGCAAATTCCCGCTCCTCCAGTCCCGCGTTCAGGCGGAAACGGAGCATGATGTACTCGCCGAGCCGTTCCCGCGGTTCCACCACCTCGTTTTCTGCCGTGAGCCGTACCTTGGAGGCGGGATTTGTCACCCCGGCGATGTACCGCTCCAGATCGGGCGTGAAGGAGAACCGGCTGCCGTTGAAGAAGGAGTGCGCCGATACGCCGAAGCCGAGATATTCGTCGCAGTTCCAGTATTTCAGATTGTGGGCGCACATTCTGCCGGGACGGGCGAAATTGGAGATCTCGTATTGGTAGTACCCGTTCTGCGCAAGAAACGCTACGGCACGCTCGTACATATCCGCTTCCGTATCCTCGTCCGGCAGGTACGGCGCGATCTTGTCGTATTCCCGATAGAAGCGCGTCCCCGGCTCGATCTTCAGGTCGTACAGGGAGATATGCTCCGGTCCGACACGCGTGATGAAGGTCAGCGTGTGGAACAGGGAGTCCATCGTCTGGTAAGGAATGCCGAACATCAGATCCGTGTTGATGTTGAGAAATCCGGCAGCGCGTGCCATCTGATAGCTGCGGACGAAATCGCGCCGGGTGTGCCGACGGGACAACGCCTTCAGTTCCGGATCGTTTTCAAAAAGCTGATAGTCAAAAAGCAAGGCGAGTTTCTGTTCGTTTATCGCGTCATTCGCAATACCGCGTCTGTTTCCGCTTTTTTTCACTCTCTTTCCTCCTTCTGTTTGTTTATACGAGTCAAACGAAAAAGTGGCTACAAAAAAATCAGATTTTTTTGTTATGCGTCACATCGTCAAGCCTCTGACGCGCGACAAGCTCCGCAAAAAAGCCGTTTTTTTCGATAAGCTCATCGTATTTGCCGTCTTCGATTATC
>USGH01000002.1 GCA_900554225.1 uncultured Eubacteriales bacterium
GGGCGGAGTGCGTCATGCCGGAACATCCGATGGTCTCCACGAGAGCTTCCTCGATGACACCGTCCTTGACGTTCAGGGTCAGCTTGCACGCGCCCTGCTGCGGAGCACACCAGCCCACACCGTGGGTCAGACCGGAAATGTCCTTGATCTCGTATGCCTTGACCCATTTGCCCTCTTCAGGGATGGGAGCAGGACCGTGGTTGGGTCCCTTGGCAACGGTACACATGGTTTCTACTTCATGTGAGTAAGCAATATTGCCCATTTTGAAAAACTCCTTTTTTGCGATTCACTTTTCGATGGAGAAAAGAGTGTTCTGCGCCGGACGGTGGGACGAACGCCCCGTATGCGGACAGCACATTCTCGTCAACCTATATTATAATACAAAACCGACCGCACGTCAACGGGTTTGCTCCCCCATGGCGCAAAATTTACGGTTTTTTTGCAATTTTCGCGGGCTTCGTGACGATCAGCGCCTGCACACGTGCGCACAGGGACGCGTATTCCGTGTGCTCTCGCAGCGGCGCAAAGGCTTCCCCGGTCAGCCTTGCGTAGATTCTGCTGGGAATGATACAGTTACAGGTGCCCATATTTCCCATGAACTTGGAAAAGAATATGATCCGCTCGAGAGGTCTGTCCGGATGGTTGTCGGTGCTATGCCAATCCTCTCTTGCCCGCCAGTCGATGCCGTCGAGGAAGCGGCAGGAGGTTGGCATCGGCACCTCCTCCGTGATCCGCACCGTATTCTCCAACAGTCGCACGGCACCCTCCAGCCTTCGCATCGCTTCTTCCGTGTCTCCGAGGCGGAGGGCACGCTGCGCCAAAGAGAACGCGAGATCCAGACGCGCATCTGTCCACATATCCGGACCGTCGTCGGCGGCGTCGCGGCGGAACACGGTAAGCAGGGATTCCCGATACCAAGCGGCGGCGTCCTGCTCCTCCGGCGTGGCGTTTCGCGGGAGCAGATACCGGTCGTCATTCAGAAGCTTTGCCATTGCATCTTGCAGCTGGTACATCCGCTCCGGCTCAAACCGCTCCATGTCGCCGCGCCAGAAGTATCGGTTGAAAAGCAAAGCGCGCGCGGAACAGTCAAAGGCTGTGGTGTGCGTATCGAGAAAATCCTGCAAATGTTCTTCATCCTCGACGATAGACATGGTCGCGATGACACTTTCTCTCATCGGATACAGCTCCAGATAGGCGTTTGCCAACAGCCGCACCTCCGGCAGTATCCGCGGATCGCCGAACGCCCGGGTGTTTCCTTCCACCCACGGCCGCCATGCGTCGTTGCAGCGGATGTAATTCCGGCGTATGTCCCGTAGCAGCGCCACAATCCGCTCCGCGTCGTAATCCGGCTTCACGCATTCCCGGCGCAGCTCGTCCAGGGTCTCGGTCGCGCGCTTTTCCTTTTCCACCTCCGGCATTCCAAGCAGCTCGTCCGCGGTGATGGACAGTGCCTGCGCGATGGCGGGCAGAAGCTCCAGGTCTGGGTACGTGGCGCCGTTCTCCCAGCGGCTGACAGACTGATAGGTCACGCCCAGCCGTTCGGCAAGCTCCTCCTGGGTCAGATCGTGCTTTTTGCGATACGCGCGGATGTTTTCTCCAATCATCAGTTTCATGGGTTGTCCTCCCGTTCAAAATCGTTTGTCTTTCGTCGACTGTCTATAGTATACCGGAAGGGCGGCGGAAAAGCAATAACGCGTTTTGCGAGAAAAACTGTCGGGATGTGTTATAGCGCGCGAATGCGGGGGAGCGCGGGCTATGGCGTGAGATTTTCCCCGCGCCACAGGCGGCATATCCCGTGCGCCCTATCGGAATGGGAAGCGGGATGGAATTTCCGCACGTTTTCAAAAAAACTTTGTAAATCCCCTTGACAAACGTTCATGCCTGTGGTATAATATCAACGTTCGTCGGGGTGTGGCTCAGTTTGGTAGAGTGCTTGGTTCGGGACCAAGAGGCCGCTGGTTCAAGTCCAGTCACTCCGATCCGCAAAAGGATGTCCGTATGGATGTCCTTTTTTTGCTTTTCACGGCGTGACCCCCTGTGCGGAGCGGGACTGTCCGCTTCGGATGTGCCATCGTCTCCGCGCCTACCCTCCGCCGCGCCGCCGCTTTGTCCCAGATTCTGTCGAATTTTCCGTAAAAATCGCGGCAGGCTCTTGCAAATCGGGCAAGGCTGTGGTATACTATCGGCATGTGCAAATCCGGTGTGTTTGCATGGGCTATAAAAGGGAGTAACCGACGGGAGCTTTCCCGTGTCTCCGGCGTCAATCACGGTGTATCCGCTTTTTCGGCGGCATATGCCCGCTTGGGACTGAAACGGTAAGACTTTTATCGAAAATGAGGCGGCGTCTGGCGGTCGTTTTTTCGATAGAGGTCTATTTTTTATGTCCGGGAACGCGCGGGGGAGGCAAATACAATAAGGAGAGCAGGACATACGCGTCCGTCACAGGGGCAGCGGTCCTGCAAGGTTATGCTGGAGTTATTTTCCAACGCCACAAACATCACATGGCAAATGGTTGTCATGTGGGCAATCGGCGCGCTCCTCATCTATTTGGCGATCAAAAAGGATATGGAGCCGACCCTGCTTCTGCCGCTCGGCTTCGGTACGATTCTCGTGAATCTGCCGCTGTCGGGCGCCGTGACGCAGATCTACGAAAACGTCCCCGAGATCGGCGTGATCGACGTGCTGTTTGACGCGGGGATCGCGAACGAGCTGTTCCCGCTTCTGCTGTTCGTCGGGATCGGCGCGATGATTGACTTTGAGCCGCTGCTCACCAATCCGAAGCTGATGATTTTCGGCGCGGCGGCGCAGTTCGGGATCTTCTTCACGTTCTCGATGGCAGCACTGTTCGGCTTTGACATCCGTGACGCGGCGGCGATCGGCATCATCGGCGCTGCGGACGGACCGACCTCCATCTTTGTGGCGAACTACCTCGGCTCGAAGTACCTTGGCGCGATCATGGTGGCGGCGTATTCATACATGGCGCTGGTGCCGATTGTGCAGCCTCCGGTGATCCGTCTGCTGACGACGAAGAACGAGCGGCGGATCCGGATGCCGTACCAGCAGAAGAAGATCTCGAAGCGCGTAAAGATCCTGTTCCCGATCCTCATCACGATGATCACGGGCATTGTATCCCCGCGCAGTGTGGCACTGATCGGCTTTCTGATGTTCGGCAACCTGATCCGGGAATGCGGGGTGCTGGATTCGCTGTCGGAGACGGCGCAGAAGGTGCTGTCGAATCTGGTGACGCTCTTTTTGGGGATCACGATTGCGACGAAGATGCAGGCGGAGTACTTCCTGACGACGGACACGCTGCTGATTCTCGCGCTCGGCCTGGTGGCGTTCATCTTTGATACGGCGGGCGGCGTGATCGTGGCGAAGATCATCAACCTGTTCCTGCCGAAGGAGAAGAAGCTGAACCCGATGATCGGCGCGGCGGGGATCTCGGCGTTCCCGATGTCGGCGCGGGTGGTGCACAAGATGGGTCTGAAGGAGGATCCGCAGAACTTCCTGCTGATGCACTCGATCGGCGTAAACGTATCGGGGCAGATCGCGTCCGTGATCGCGGGCGGACTGATCTTAAATCTGCTGGGCTAAGGATAGGAGGAGAGAACCATGACGATAGATGTAGCGGAATTTTTGCAGACGCTGCCGATCATGCTCAAGGGCATGGCGGGCATCTACATTGTGACGGCGGTGATCATCGTGATGATGGTGCTGCTTGTCCGGCTGGCGGCGGATCGCGGCGGCAAGGGCGATGGCGAAAACGAATAAATAGTCGCGATTGCGGTGAAAAAATGCAGAAAACAAGACGCTTGTTCGGGATTCGGGCAGGCGTTTTGTGATTCTACAGTTGTGTACAGGGAAGCGGCGCGGAATTGTTCATGGATTGGGACAGTGGAAAACGGGCGATTTTGGAAAATATACGAAAAAATGCGGCAGGACAAGGACAAATTTTGCATAGGTCAGCAGAAAATTTTTGAAAAAGGGCTTGCCAGACGGCAAAATTTGTAGTAAAATAGTAGCCACAAAGGTATTCATATTTTTCCGCATCCTGCGCGCGTCATGGCGGTGCGCATCGAGCGCGGCGTGACGCCCATGCCGGGACGGAAAGAAAAGGAGCAACATATGAAGCACAAGACACTGCGCACCCTACTTTGCGTGATCCTGACGGTATGCTTCTGCCTATCCGCCATCGCGCCCGTATCCGCAGCCGGTCTGTTCAGCGGAGACACCGGCGCGGCAAGCATTTTTGACGAATGGATCCGGAGCCTGAAGGATCGGTTCATTGAAAAGAACCCCGGCACGGACGAAACCCCGGCGGAACAGACGGCTACGGGGGATAATTTCATCCGCATTTTCCACCTCGACTGTGGGCGGAAGTATTTCTCCGTGGAACAGATTGAAGCAATTATCGATCAGCTGGCGGCGAATCACTATACCCATATTGAGCTGGCGTTCGGTAATGACGGATTCCGGTTTTTACTGGATGAAAAAGACGCATCTAACAAAGACATTACTTTCTATAATGATGGCAAAAAAGACTATACGCTGAGTGAGATCAATACTGCAATTCATAATGCAAATGTTGAGTATTGTCAGTATAGTGATAATAAGTACGAATTGACCCAGAACGAGATGGATAGCATTATCAATTATGCATCTGGAAAGGGTATCGGTGTAATTCCGCTCCTGAACATTCCGGGGCATACCAATACTTTGGTTAATGCTATGTCTGCTATTGGAGCACCTGTATCTCCATTTACGAGCAATAATAACTCTAAGGGATATCCCACACAGTCTTTCAATGTTTTAACTGAGGGTACGGCTGAATTTGTTATTGCGTTCGTAAAAAAATATGTGGATTACTTTGCTGAAAAGGAATGTACATATTTTAACTTTGGGGCAGATGAATGCGGTTACGATAATTTCTCGAAGGAACAGTACACGGCTCTTGCTAGTATGCTGACAAATATTGTAAGTTATATTAAAGCTAACAATATGACCCCTATGATGTTCAACGATGGACTTCGTTCTACTAATAGCCTTGCCGACAGCCTTGCAAGTAATAAAAGTATTGCGGTATGCTTCTGGGAAATGCAAAAGAATTACTATACAGCCGAACAGCTTAAGAGCAAAGGCTTTACTGTAATCAATACGCATAATAAGTGGTATTATGTGGCTGGTAACGGAAATTCTACTAGCAAGAATTGGTCTGATTGGGCGTATCATTATGATTATGCACAGGAAGGCATTGATACATATGGTTGCAAGAGCGTTGATGGCGGCGGTACTGCTGACAAAGGCTGCATGCTTGCATACTGGTGCGATGACCCAACGGCAAACTATGACTCTACAGAACGGAGTCGAGTATATGAATTGATCGGTCGTCTCGCAAACAACAACCCCGACTACTTCAAAGCACCCGTAACTCCCACTATTACTGTATCTGCAAATTTCCTTACGGTAGATGGTACAGCAACGTTGTCTACTTCGGATGGCTCGTTGGCAACGTGGGCAAGCAGTGATGAAAAGGTTCTTGTTCTTGAGGTTGTTGCAACAAAGGACGTTGTTGTTGCAACAAAGGACGTTACAGCAGCTTCTGTCACTGTACGCGCAGTTGGCGCAGGTACCGCAACAGTTACCGCAAAATTATCCGACGGAACCACACTGACTTCTGAGACGATTACGGTACGGAATAAAGGGGAAGTGACGGATGAGGAAAGAACGGTTACTGTAACTGTAGGACAAACGCTCACCCTTCCTGAAACCATTTCCGGACAGTACGATGGAACACAGGAAAATGAATTTGCTAAGGTGGAAGCGGCATCCAGAGAAGTTGCCGGCGAGACTACGTATACAAAAAAAGGTCTGCCGATTGCGGGAGAGTCTGCAAAATACTATATTTCTTCAAACAAAAATGATTCTTCTCCGACAATTGAAATTACAATTGTACAGGATACTGACGAAAATTACTATTTGAAGAATACGAAGGGGCAGTATATCTATCCTACATATAATTATAATGGTTATACTGTTGCTACCAGCAATACTAAAAAGAGTGTAAATATTTCTGGCGATATAAATAGTGGCTTCATAATTAGCTGTGGTTTTATCTATAGATATAACACCTATCAAGCGTATCTGAATATTTCGAATGACACCTTAACAAGTAATTACAACTCCCAGAACCTCTATCTCTACGAACAAAAACCAACGCCCGCAGGCTACGAAACTGTTGTTACTG
Organism: uncultured Eubacteriales bacterium; assembly: GCA_900554225.1. Classification (GTDB taxonomy): domain Bacteria; phylum Bacillota; class Clostridia; order Oscillospirales; family CAG-272; genus UMGS1696. The sequence goes on from USGH01000002.1 coordinate 6,245, forward strand.
TAACCGGTTAAAAAGTTACGACTGCCCCCGTGGAAATGATCGTCGGAACGGTGCGGTACTTGATCACGGTCACTGCGGAAGATTTGTCCAGCGTAACGCCGCTGCCGATTCAGTTGTGGATTACGAATAACACCATCGAAGGCTCCGGCACAAACGCAAAAACAACAACAGGCAAAGACTGGGGCGGTGACGGAAGCCTTGGTGGCGCGCGGTATATCAGTGTTCCGGCTACCACTGCAAATGCTACATCATCTGTCTATAGCGAAGCAGGTATGCTTGTTGTGGATGCTTTTGCAGCAGCCGGTATGACAGAACCGCTGAAACGCTATGAGTGGGGCGGCACACGTTTCATAACTGCAAAAGATGATAAAGCTGCACAGGATCTTGTGTTCTGGACAGGACGTATCCATAACTCGACGGATAGCAATATTCAGAACGTCTGGGGTGGAGACTTCTCCACGAGCGGCGAAGCATTTACTTATGTCAGATACTATGGCAAAACATGGTCTGTTTCAGCCGATGGTGTGAACTGGACGGACGTTAAAGGTAATGGCTCCACCGGTACGTATAGTAGCTGCAAACAACAGCTTGCTGCATACTATATGACCCGGACGAAGATCACCGACGAAGTTACCACAGACGTTGCTGACTGGGGCGAACCGAAGGATAGTACGAAGTATACTTCGCAGGTTAATACTGATTTCGTCCTGCTTGACTTTGCAGTGAAGTATGAAGACGGTACACGTAGCCCCAATACATTCCCGGTTTCAAACAAAACGCTTGCATATCACTGTGAGAGCAACAATGCAGCTTGTGGGACTGACAGCAGCGGAAATCGGTATCGTATGCTCAATAACTTCCGGGCAGTCAATACGAGCGATTTTGAAGTGTACATGGTTACGGTTACCATGACAAATGATGTTGCTACTGGTTATGATAAAGACGGTAACTCCGTAATGCTCACTGCTGCCCAAGCCACTGCTTCCCAAGCCAAAGATGGGTACGAATATAAAGGTGTGGAACAGATCGTTTGGGCGATCGATGAGGAAGCCAGAGCCAACAGCAAGCTCAATGACTACTCCGCTATTTCCGGCAGCACTACCTACAGTGGCTGCAAGATCGGCGGCGAACCGTATGTTCGTGGTGTAGAAATATACAACAAACATGGCGCGCTCATCACGTACTATATCCGCGCAAAAGAGAGTGACAGCAACCTCATTGTACACTATCTGGACAGAAGTGCCGGAGACAAGGAATTTTACAGCTACAATATTGTAGTAAGTGGCAATACGCTCTTTGATGAGAGCTTTGCTCAGGTAAAAGAGAATTCCAAGGAACTCACTGGCAACAAGGTAACCAATAAGTACAATGTTGAGCAGACCGTATCCGCAGACCTGTCTACGATGCCTGCAATTTCTGCACAGTATCGGTATGTTGACTACACATGCGTGGAAGTAAAGCGTTCTGACGATGGTAAGGAAGTATTCCTTTACTACACATTCGATGCAGATGTATCGTTCGTGGTGGACTTTGGTCTCCCGCTGACAATTCCGTATGCCGCATTGAATGAAAACCTTTCCAACCCCAGCGTAGAGATTACGAAAATCAAAGCAGGCACAGCAAAATACGGTATTTTGTCTGTAAACGGGACAGAGAGTATCACGTACACACCCAACCAAACCATTGATACAAACGATTCCTTTAACGTAACCTGTACAGGTACGATTCCAGTAAAGGATGAGACAACAGGGCAAACAACGTATCAGCAAGGTGAAGTAACCTATACCGTGTACATCATCCCCGCAACCAATGTGTACTATGAGGAAACGTTCACTTCCACAACCGCAAATGGAAACTGGTCGCTTTTCGAAACTGCAAATGATGTAGAGCAAACATGTGATGAAAATGTTTCAGGTACTCCGGGTGGCGACATTTACGGCTTCGACACAAACATCCATGATTCACACTACAATAAGGATGCAAGTGGCAACAACACCACGCTCAAAGCTCTCACATATTCCAATGGACAGGCATACAAGGCTACACTGTCTCTGCCTGAGGGCAAAAAGAATGTGATGACTTCTACCACAGTGGACTTCACATTTAAAGGTACCGGTTTCGACCTGATTTCTGAATGCGGTAATGACACGGGTATTCTCCTTGTAACGATCGACAGCAGATCGAAGACAAATGGAGCCGCGAATGTAAGCAAGGGTTACCTTGTCGATACATACTTCTGCGGTGATACCAATGGCACTATGTCTATTGGTGATTATCTGTGGCAGGTTCCAGTTGTACGTGATTTGAAACTTCCGTATGATACCTATGACGTAAAGGTTTATGGTATCGTAACAAAATCCTCCGGCGTTGTGGTAGGACCTGTTGCTGAAACAGCTGCTCTCGCAATGGATATTTCCGATGGTTCTACCAGTGATCTGATTGCTGATATTCTTGCTGACTGTGGTATCTCCAACCTGTCCGTTGACGACGTGGAAGTCATTTACATGGATGAAAACAGTGTTCTCAATGGTGGTACAGGTACTGCATCCAGTGACATTATTCGTGACAAGGTTTCTATCCAGTCGGTGGCGGAAATAAATGCTGTAACCTATCCTGTCGTTGCGAACTGCTATGTAGACGGTTTCCGTGTATATGGTGCGCTCGGTAACACAGAAACAGTATCTGTCGATGCTTACACAAACGATAAGGAAAACAAAGTCAAGTATATGTCCATCTGGGATGCTGCCGCAAAGTCTCTTATGACAGGCACTTATTACGTCGAGTATAAAGGTGCTGTTGGCACAGATACGGTGGCTATCGCGGATTACAAAAAGAATGGTCCTGAAAATGAGATATATCTCGCACAAGGTCAGAGTATTGCGTTCGCCATTGATAAATGGGGAAATAATTATAAGCTTGATGTTAGTGCAAAGGTAGTAAAGGGAAGTCCGAAATTAAACGGAAACACTGATGTAAATGCTACCGAAATGTACTATAGCATTGCGCCCACTCCGAATGGAACAATTTTCGTTGTGACTCTGACAAATAATACAGGCGGTGTTCTTGCGGTAAGCGGACTGAAGATGTCGAAGGATATTAATATTGTAGAGGGAACACAAGCTACGAACGCAATTGTTGAGGTTCTATCCAGAATGTACTCTAACAATACGTACAATCCTGAAACATTTAATGTAAGTGCCCCTGAAACTGCAAGAAAGAATCGTAATTTCACCATTAACGCTACGGTGACAGCTGCCGATGTGGCAAAGCTGACGATCAAAGTGGATGATGGCGAAGAAGAGGTTTTGAATCCGTACAACACTATGGTTGTTGAAAACGGTTACACGGATGACTATGCGTATAGCAAGACGTATAGATTCAAGAAAGCTGGCACGTATACGTTTGTCGTAACGGCATACGATGCGGCTGGTAACAGTGTATCGCTCACAAGGACCGTAGTGGTAAAATAAGGGAAGGGAGAGAGTATTTATGGAAGAAAAACTTCAATATGAAGCACCGTCCCTTGAAGTTGTGGAATTAACTACAAATGCAACAGTAACTTCTTGTCAAACAGATGTTTCTGTTCCTGGTCTTTTCACCACCGATGATAAATGCACGAGAGATATTATTGGCTATTGCTATACAACAGCTGCTGAACTCTCATTCGGGTCATAAAAATCAAATTCCCCCCGGAGAATTTGCGCCTGCGCGACCCATCGTGTGGGCGCATTTCCCGTATAGGACTGCCTCATGACGTACAACTACCGCATCGCCGGGGTGCCCGTGTGCTTTTTGCCCGACTGCCCCCTCGTCGAAAACCGCGATACCCTCCTCTTCACCGCCGCGCCGTCGCCGGATGCTGTGACCTTTCCCCTCTCCTCCGCCGACTCCCTCGAAATCCCGACCGGTCAGACCTTCTCCTTTGCGGACGGCGAGGTCATCCTCTCCGGCGACACCTACACCCGCGTCCTCCGCCACCGCGCCAGCAACATCCCCCTCGTCACCGTCCAACGCAAAATCGGCTCCCCCGGCGGCACCATCCGTTCCCTCATCGCCGAAATGCCCTACACCGTCCGCACGCAGGTTCTCTGGTCCGCCGTCGATCTCCCCTACACCCTCCTCCAGTACGACACCCTGACCATCCACGCCGCCGTCATCCGCTTCGGCAGCGCGGCGATCCTCTTCACCGCACCATCCGGCACCGGGAAATCCACCCAGGCGGCTCTGTGGGAAAAATACAGGGACGCTGTGGTTGTCAACGGCGACAAGGGCGCGATCTCCGTCCATGGCGGCGAGATCCACGCCCACGGTCTCCCCTTCTGCGGCACCAGCGGCATCTGCTCCGCCTACGATCTCCCCGTCCGCGCCATCGTCAGCCTGACGCAAGCCCCGGAAAATACCGCTGTCCGACTCCACGGTGCCGCCGCGCTGCAAGCCGTCGTGCAAAACAGCTTCGGTACAAAATCGCTGTGCTTCCCGAAAATCATCGACCTTGCCTCCGCGATCCTCGAAAAGGTTCCGGTCTACCGCCTGTCCTGCACCCCCGACGAACGCGCCGTGGATGTCCTCTGGCAGGCGATATTCCGATGAATTGTCGCAGAAAGTAGTGCAATATGCCCAATTATCAACAGTTTATTGACTATCTCTTCGCCAAAAGCACAAACGCCGGGATCCCGTTGTCCGGCACCTTTGAGCTGACCTCCCGCTGCAATCTCGATTGCCGGATGTGCTATATCCACAAGCGCGCCAACGACGAAACCGCTATCCGGGAGGAGCTGTCCGCCGCCGATTGGCTCTGCCTTGCCACGGATGCCCAGAAAGCCGGGATGCTGCTGCTCCTGCTGACCGGCGGGGAACCCCTCCTGCGCCCCGATTTTCCGGAAATCTATACCGCCTGCCGCCGCCTGGGACTCCTCGTCTCCATCAACACAAACGGCACCCGGATCGACGAGGAGGTGATCGCGCTCTGGAAGAAATTCCCACCGCTGCGGGTCAATCTCACCCTGTACGGCGCAACGCCCGCTGCCTATCGCAGCCTATGCGGACACGCCGATGCGTATACCCGCGCCTATCGTGCCGTCGATTTGCTGTGCGAAGCCGGGATTCGCTGCAAGCTCAACTATTCCGTAACGCCGGAGAATATCGCCGAGCTGCCGCAGATTTTCGCGTTTGCAAAGGAACGGGATATCCCCTTGCAGGTCGCGTCGTATATGTTCCCGCCGCTGCGTGCCAGGGAAGCCGCCGATCGGCGCGACAAGTCCAGCAACGTATGCGGCAATCCCGAACGCTGCAAGGACACGACAAAGCAGGACTGTACGCGCATGGATCCGGAGACGGCGGGCAATGTCCGTTTTGCCTACGACCAATTCCGCTTCGAGGCGGACACACTCGCGAAACGAATCCGCGGTATGCTTGACGGAGAGCCTGTACCCGATCCCGATGACGAATGCCAGGAGCTTCCGACCGAGCGCATTCGCTGCCGTGCCGGCTCTACCACCTTCTGGATCACGTACAATGGGGAAATGCGTCCGTGCGGTATGATGACGACCCCCGGATTTCCCGTATCCGACGGTTTTGCAGCCGCCTGGCAGAAGATCCGCACCGCGCGTACTGAAATCCTGCTTCCGGCGAAATGCTCCGCGTGTCCGAAAAAGGAGATCTGCGAATTTTGCCCCGCTGCCTGCTATGCCGAAAACGGGGATTTCACCGTCACGCCGACCTATCTCTGCCGCAAGCTCGACGCATATCTGACCGCAGGCAAGCAGTGGCTGGCGACGTATGAACAAAACAGCGTGGCTGCCCCCTGATTTCCGCGCTGGTATTCTACACCTGCGTCGGAACACCGCAGCCTGTATGCCAACCCACACAAACCAACGAAAATCACGCGCGGAATCCTCAGATCCTGCCGCGTTTCCGGAGAAAAGGAGCGAACCATGAAGCTCACCGAAAATTTCATCCTGCGCAACATTGCCGGGGAGGATATGCTCATCCCACTCGGTGAAACCTCCGCAGCCCTGTCCGGTATCGTCACATTAAACGGTACCGCTGCGGTGATTTGGAAAGCACTCACGGAGAATTGTACCAAAGCGCACGCCATCGAGGCGGTACTCCAGACCTACGAGATCGATGGGGATACCGCAAGGAACGATGTAGATGCGTTCTGGGACAGACTTGCCGCGCTTGGACTCCTTGTGGGTGAATAAGGATATACACCTATGTCCCTATTCCCCACGTCATGACAAAACCTCCTGTTGTAGCTTTGTGCTGCCTGCAACAGGAGGTTTTTGTTATGGTTTTTAGAGGATAGTCATTCGTGCGCGTGGATCATTTCCGGTACAGCCGTCGGTTTTCTTCGAGGATCCGGTCGCGCTCCATGTTCCAGATCCGCGCCATCGCTTCTTCGTACCGTTTGTATGCCAATTCCGCATTCTGCGCACCGTAATCGTTGGAGATGCCCGCATAATAGCTCCATCCGAGGATCGTGCGCGCGCCTGCATCGTATGCCGCTTCCGCCGCCACGACGATCTCCTCTTCCTTGCCGCGCGGGGTAGCATACGCCTGGATCCATATGTTGTGATCCTTCCCGTACTTCGCGGAAATTTCCAGATTCCGCTTTGTGCCGTTATACACAAACTCGTAGGGATGCACGCTGTCGCGGTAGCCCCAATACGGGTCGGAGCCGATGTTGTCCAGATGCGGCAGAGAGCCAAGTGCGCCGCTGGATTCCAGATTGATGCCGATGTTGTCGCCAAGCATCACACAGACCGCGTTTTTCAGCCCGTGCTCCGCCGCGTAATCGGTCACCAAACGGAGATATTCCGTGATCGTGTGGAGCTGGAAGTCCTCAAGCTGGCATTCCTCCGCCTCCGCCATCGGTTTTCCGTACCGTTCGGCGAACAGCTTCTGGCAGCGCGGGCAGGCACAGGAGAAGATCCGCTTGCCGTCCGCTGTCCATTTTACGGGCAGACGCGGCTCGTCCCAGAAGATCGTCTCAGCACCCATGTCCGCCACCGCCTCGATCCAGCGCCTCATGAAGTCGTGGAAATCGGGCGAGTTGAGACAGACCGTCACCGGATCCATCGTGCCGTCCATCATGATCACATGGCTGTCCGGATGATAGGAGAGAAAGTGCGATTTGTCGCCGGGAGGACCGCCCAGTCCCCAGTTGTCCACCCAGACCTCCAACCCCACGTCCTTGGAGATGGCGAACATCCGCCGCATGACCTCGTGGTGCCGCTCCCAGTCTGTGTGGGAAAACATATGCACGACAACGTTCATGTTGTGCGCCGCAATGTTCCGTAAATCCGCCTCCGCGTGGTGCAGCATCCGGTTTCCGTGATACGCTACGCCTGTTTTGAGTGGTCTCATGCAGTACTCCTTTCCGTACATAAAAATGTCGTCGCGTGAATCATTATCCAGTATTCCTGTATACAGAAACACCGGACAGATGCAGCTCTGTATCCATCCGGCTGTATCCATCCGGTATTTGTGTATGGAAAAATGCGTGAAAAACGGGAGAGCAGGGAAGAATGGACGGTGCAGTCGATAGGGAGGCTCCCTCACACGTGCATAAGCAACCGTTCTCCCGCTCTGTTCCGCTTACTTGGAGCCGTAGGTACCCTCCGTGGAGAATACAACGCCGGTGTCCTCTTTGGCTTTGGAGGTCGCGATTCTTTCCTGAAGGGCTGCCCAGAATTCTTCGCCATCGTTCTTGACCTCGACCCACTGGTTCTTCCAGGAGGAGAGCATCATCGCGTTGGAGATCGACAGACCGTTCACGCCTTCCATGCCCGGTGCCAGAAGCGGTTCGCCGTGGAGCAGGTGATTCGTGAAGTTCTTCAGAATGCCGACATGCTGCTCCCCGTGACCCTCAACCGTCAACTCGACAGTCTCGCACGGAATGGTATCAAAGCCCTTCTCGCTGTTTGCCGTCACTTCACGTTCATCTGCGGAGAGCTTCGTGTACATCAGATGGCCGTCCTCGTACACCAGCTTGCCCTTGGAGCCCGTGATCTCCAGACGGTTCGTGCCCGGATATTCGCCCGTCGTCGTGATGAATACGCCCGTCGCACCGTTTGCGTACTCCGCCATTGCGGTCACGTCATCTTCGACCTCGATGTCGTGGTACTTACCGATCGCGCAGTTTGCGAAGATCCGCTGCGGCATACCAAAGATCCACTGCCACAGATCGAGATTGTGCGGGCACTGGTTTAAGAGCACGCCGCCGCCTTCGCCTGCCCAGGTTGCACGCCATCCGCCGCTGTTGTAGTATGCTTGCGTCCGGTACCAGTTCGTGATGATCCAGATGCACCGCTTCAGTTCACCCAGCTCACCGTTCTGCACCATCTCGCGCATCTTCTGGTAGAATTTGTCCGTTCTCTGGTTGTACATGATCCCGAATGCCAGACCGCTCTTTTCCGCCTTGTCCATGAATTCGTAGACCTTCTTTGTGTATACGCCGATCGGCTTCTCGCTCAGCACGTGGATCCCGGCGTCAAAGGCGTCCATACCGATGATGGGGTGCCAGTAGTGCGGTGTTGCGATCATCACAGCGTCGATCTTGCCCGAGGCGAGCATTTCCTTATAATCGGTGTAATAGGCCACCGCGTCTCCGCAGACGGTCTTTGCCCAGTCAAGCCGTGTCTGCTTGAGATCGCAAACCGCCGTCAGAACCGCACCCGGCACTTTACCGCCGAATAGGTTGGTCACGTGCGACGAACCCATGTTGCCGAGTCCGACCACGCCAAAACGTACCTGTTCCATATGTCCTCCATGGGAATGGTTTTGTGGATCGGAAACGACCCCTGCCGTATACCGATCGCTTATACATATTGTAGCATAATCTCACCGAAAAAGCAACGGTATTCGTAAATTTTTCTCTCCCTTTGCCGCATTTCCCACGCGCTATTTTCCATGGATGTCCTGATACGCGTGAAGCGATGGCTTTCTGGCGCAAAACAACCGGAGATCGGAGCCTTCCTGTGCCGCGTCCCGTATGCCGCTGATATTGCCCGTGCTTTTGCCGGATAAGACAAAAATATATAATTTCTTATTGCCCACGCAGAGAACCGTATCGGAAATTTTGATATGCTTCCTGTGACCGATGCGCAAATTTTCCACGCTCCATCCGGGACAATGCGGCACCCCGTCTGCTTGAAACACTAAATCACCGTCAATCGGTATGGACGCGGTTTGTGTAAAAAAACGTATATCCCGCAGCCACGTTCCCGGAAATGGAAATACGTCGCAAAATAGTCCCGCTGCCGCTCTTGCAATTTGCGCGTGAATTTGGTATACTGTTTGTATATGAAAAAACAGGATGCGGAAGGAGCGTGCCATGAGCGATTTTTCCTATTACGAGATGAAGGCGGACAAGGACGGATACTTCCATATGTAATATTATCCGACCAGCCGCAGCAAATTTGCCGATACCATCCACTACCACCGGAGCCTGGAATTTGTCTATGTTGCCGCCGGCTCCATGCCGGTACACGTCGATGGCAGCCACTGGACGATGCTCACCGGAGAAGCACTGTTCGTGGAGAGCTGGAAGGTGCATTATTACGATGCCGTGGAGGGGGCGGAAATCCACATTTTCTTAGCCGCGCCGGAGTATTTGCCCCATCGTGCGGACGATGAATATACCCTCCCCGCAGCCATGACGACCACCCCGGAGGAGGGCGCGGCCCTTGCCGGACTCTGCGGCGGATTCTTTCCCCGGTGGCGGAGTGCCAATCCGTACAGCGTCTACAGCTTCGTGAACGGCTTCTGGGGAACGCTCTACGAAAACCACCGCGTGAAGAAGGCGGAGGAAGCCTCCCCTGCGTTTCCGATCACGGAGATCCTCGATTATCTGGGCGGTCATTTCACGGAGGACATCCACCTCCAGCAGCTTGCGAAAATGTATAATTATACAGAAACGTACTTTTCCGCCTGCTTCAACCGGTACCTCAATATGCCCCTGCGCGAATACGTCAACCGCCTGCGGATCCGATATGCCGATCGCCTTCTGGAGGAGGGATGGACGAAAACGGCGGCGGCAACGGCTTGCGGATACACCAGTCCGAACACCTTTTACCGCGCGTTCCAGAAATACCACAAAAACACGGAGCTGGAGATACCGGGCGATCCGCGTTTTACAGAATCGTAATTTTTGACAATGAATCTATCTCCATTTCCCTAATTTCTGTCATTGTCGAATGGCGCGGGATACGGTATAATAGAGATGTTGTTTTTCACCCCCATGACCCATCGCCGCCTGTACCGGGCGGAGAATCGGCTACGCGGTTTTCTGCGCTTCGGTATCGATCCGTTCGCTCCCTGCGGATGCGGGCGGCAGGTTCCCGATTGCGGTGCAGGCGGAGGCGGATGGGGAGAAAGCGCGGCGGGCGGCATGGGACAGTGCATTTTTGGCTTCAGGAGCCGCCGCAGTGGGGAAAACAGCGAAAAGCTCCGATGTGAACGTGAAAAGGAGACAGAAACATGACGCTTTCTGCGAAAAAAACGATCGCGCTTCTGCTTGCCGGCCTTCTTTTGTTCTCCGGCTGCAACAGCGGTACCGTCCCGCAGGGGGAAGAGAACGGGAAGCAGAACGACACAGCCAATACCGGCGAGACCACACCGGCGGAAACCGAGCCGGAGGTGCCGGACGATTACACGCTCCGGATGCAGGTGGAGGATTCCCTCCCGGCGGATGCGGATCTGGGCGGCGAAACCATCCATATCGCGTATATGCAGGCGTATCAGAACGACGCACTGGGCGACGAAGACGGCGCGGATGTGGTCGGCGACGCGGTATACACGAGAAACGCCGTGGTAAGGGATCGTCTGCAAGCGGACATCCAGTTTGTGAACGGCGGACTCGGCTGGGATCTCTATCGCGATGTGCTGCAAGCGGCTATGATGGCAGGCAGCCACGAATTTGACATTCTGCACGTGTGGCAGTCGTGGTTCGCCCCCTTTGTGACCAACGGCTCCCTTCTTCCCGTGAACGACGCGCCCTACATTGACTATACGCAGCCGTGGTGGGCGGTCGATTTCATGAAGGAATTTTCCGTCAACGGCACGACCTTCCACTTTTTGGCGGGTGACATCAATCCGGGACTGCTCACAAGCCAGGGCTGCATCTACTTCAATAAGCCGCTGTATGCGAACTATTTCGAGAGCGCGGACAACCTCTATCAGATGGTTCTCGACGGCAAATGGACCTATGAGGCTCTCTACAGCCAGTCCGAGGCGTTCTACGTGGATGTGAACGGCGACGGTCTCAAGGATACGAACGACCAGCTTGGCTACGGCATCATCACGGGAAACATCATCGACCACCTCTACTATGACGCAGGGGCGGAGATGACCACGCGGGATACCGACGGCAAACCGCTCTTAAACGGCAACAACGAACACAATGTCAACCTTATGGAGTGGATCCTCCGCTTCTGCTATGACAATACGGGCGCGCTGCTCTATCCTGCGACGGAGGAAGGTCTGCAAGAGATCCGCGAGAATTTCATCGGCGGCAAAAACGCGTTCCTGCTGTCCTTTTTGAATATAGCGAGCAGGCTGCGTGACATGGAGGACGACTACGGGATCATCCCCTATCCGAAGTACGACGAGAATCAGACGACCTACCTCAGCCTGGTACACGACGACGCGCCGCTCTACGCACTTCCGGCGGACTGCACGAAATATGACGACTGCTGTCTCGTTCTGGAAGCCATGGCAGCCGAAAGCTATCGCCGTGTAACGCTGGTGAATTACGAAAAGGCATTAAAGACGAAGTACGTCCGCGATGCGGTATCCTCCCAGATCATCGACATCATCCGCGACAATCCGACCACGGACTTTGGCTACATCTACAGCTACGCGCTCGACAATCTCGGTCTCTACGCCAGAAGCATCGCGAGCAAGGGCAAGAACATCTACACCTCCTACTACCGCAGCCACGAGGGACAGGCGCAGAAATACCTGGATGCGCTGATCGAAAACGCACAGTAAGGCGGCAAATCCCCTTTTGTGATATAGACTTCTTTGTGCAGACCTCTTTGTAAGGACATCTTTGTTTCGACATCTCTGTTTGGACAGCATGGTTTGACTTCTTTGGACGGACAGCCCGTTGCGACAACGTGGTTTTGACCGCACGGTACGACATCCCGGTATGACACCCGGTTTGGACAACATGGTAAGTGACTCCCGGTACGACTGCTCTGTATGACTTTTGATCGATACTGCACCGTGCGGCCACCTTGTCCGACCCTTTTCCGGATCGCACTGCCTGACTTTTTCACGCGTCCGGACAACCATTCCGCCATTCATGCGGTTTTTGCCGATTTTTCGCGCGGATTCTCTTGCATTCCGGCGGCGGATATGGTATACTAATTTCATAAGGCAATACCCCGGCAAACGATAAGCGACCCGGGGTTTTGCGCTATTTTCGGATCAGATACGGCGCGCCACCTGTCCATCGTACAGAACGCGCAAGGAGGACAAAATATGGAAAACAATAAGAGACCGGAAACCATGGAACGGATCACGACCACGGCTCTGGCACAGGCGTTTATCGACGAGCAGCTTGCCGCGATCAAGACACAGGTTGGCGACAAAAAGGTACTGCTTGCACTGTCCGGCGGCGTGGATTCGTCGGTGGTGGCGGCACTGCTCATCCGTGCGATCGGACAGAATCTGGTGTGCGTCCATGTGAACCACGGTCTGCTGCGCAAGGGCGAGCCGGAGCAGGTGATCGAGGTGTTCCGCAACCAGATGAACGCGAACCTCGTATATGTAGACGCCGTGGATCGCTTCCTGGATAAGCTGGCGGGCGTTGCGGAACCGGAAAAGAAGCGCAAGATCATCGGCGCGGAGTTCATCCGGGTCTTTGAGGAGGAAGCGAGAAAGCAGGACGGCATCGAATTTCTGGCACAGGGTACGATCTATCCGGACATTCTCGAATCCGGTCCGGTCAAGGCGCACCACAATGTAGGCGGTTTGCCGGAGGATCTGCGCTTTGCACTGGTGGAACCACTGAAGTTCTTATTCAAGGACGAGGTGCGCGTGGTCGGAAAAACGCTCGGTCTGCCGGACAACATGGTCTATCGTCAGCCGTTCCCGGGACCTGGTCTGGGCGTGCGCTGCCTTGGTGCGATCACGAGAGACAGACTGGAAGCCGTGCGCGAATCCGACGCGATCCTGCGGGAAGAATTTGCAGCCGCCGGTCTTGCCGGAAAGGTGTGGCAGTACTTCACGGTCGTGCCGGATTTCAAGTCGGTCGGTGTCCGGGACGATAAGCGCACCTTCGAGTACCCGGTCATCCTGCGCGCCGTCAACACCAAGGACGCCATGACCGCCACGGTAGAGGACGTCCCGTTCGCACTCCTGCAAAAGATCACCGCAAGAATCACAAGCGAGGTCAAAGGCGTCAACCGCGTGCTGTACGACCTGACCCCGAAGCCGTGCGGGACTATTGAGTGGGAATAAATCAGAAAAGCCGAAAAGTGCAGGAATACCAATGGTTTTTTATAGTAGCGTAGGTGACATACTCGAATTTAGAGTGGCTGAAAAATGATTAAGGTTAGCGAATATATTAATAATCCTGCTTTGGAATCTCCCTGTTTCGTGAGAGGGGATGCTTTAGTAGTGCTACGCTCCATGCCTAATGATTGCATTGATTGCGTAGTGACTAGTCCACCATACTATATGAAAAGACAATACTTGGGTGGTGGCATTGGCCTTGAAAAAACATATCAGGAATATATCGATAATCTTCTGTCAATTACAAAAGAAGTCTATAGAGTTCTAAAGCCAACTGGGTCGTTTTGGCTAAACATAGGAGACAGCTATAAAGACAAGCAACTATTAAATATTCCGCATCGAGTGGCAATAAGAATGCAAGATGAACAACGATGGATATTACGCAATACCGTTGTATGGGACAAAATGAAAGGGGCAATGTCTCAGTCCAAAGATAGTTTGGGTTGCGAATATGAGCCGCTATTTCATTTTGTAAAGCGAAAAAGTGGGTACTACTATGATTCTGATTCGGTAAGAAAAAAGCCAAGACAAGCTCATGTTGAGAATGGTGCCGTGGTAAGTGCAACTGGAGTGAGTGGCGTTAGATATCGAAGGAAAATTGAACTTAGTACAGAACTCTCTGAGGAACAGCGGGCAAATGCCTATCAAGCATTAGATAGCGTGTTGGATCGAATAAAAAATGGAGAGTTATCTGACTTTCGGATGGTAATTAAAGGTGCTAATCAAAGAGTCACAAATGGAAATACAACAAACCTCAGCGGTCGGGCAAAGGAATTGCAAGAAAAGGGGTTCTACTTCCTTTTTTACAATCCCAATGGCAGTATGATTTCTGATGTATGGCAAATAATCCCAGAAGATACTCAAGGTCGCAAGCTCCATTTCGCTCCATTTCCAGAGGATTTAGTGAAAACACCAATTGTTTTAACTTGTCCTCCTGATGGCATTGTATTAGACCCGTTTGTTGGGACTGGTACAACAAGCTATGTTGCAGCACAGCTTGGGCGAAAATCAATTGGGATCGATATGGCGCAAGAATACCTTGAGTTGGCGGAATCGAGATGCGAAAAGTATGGCTGTTTTAATAATGGGACACTGGAGACAATAGGATGAGTAAAATTAGTGAATTTTTTGGACTGAATTGCAAAAATACTTCTTTGAATTTCAAAATTGCAATGGATTCTCAATTATGTCCATATACGCAGCGTATCTGTACAAAAATGAGAAAATCAAAGCCTGATGTCAGAATTGGTACGTGCTCCGTTCAGTATCAAGGACAAGATATAATCATTTGCCCATTTAGACTTTTGGAGCACAATCAGATATTCATAGATTGCTTGCATCTGTTAACGATGCATGAACCTGGGAACGAGCTTTACTTGATTCCAGAAGTCCAAATTCCAGGTGGACATGTTGATTACTTCTTAGTGTCGGCTAAAGATAGAAAGATTAAAGATTTCATTGGTATCGAGTTGCAAACAATGGACACAACAGGAACAGTGTGGCCAGAGCGCCAGAAATTCTTAAATGAGCAGGGAATAGCAGTTGATTCAGCAGATTTAAACAGCAGAAGATCGTTCGGAATGAATTGGAAAATGACTTTAAAAACCATTCTTATTCAAATGCATCATAAGAGTGAGACATTTGAGAATCTGAACAAGCATTTGGTCCTGATTATCCAAAGACCTTTATATGAACATATGAGAAATGATTTTGACTTTGCCGGAATCGAAGGTGTTCGTATAGGTGATCCGGTTCATATTCATTCATATAATTTTGAGCAAGGTGAAGATTCGTTGTATTTATCTTTACACACGCGAATTAGTACCGATTCGTCAGGGATTGCACATTGTCTTGGATTGAATGCAGAAAGAAAGGTTGAACTCGAAGATTTAATACGTATGTTAGAACCAAAGCTCATTGAGGCAAATAGGTTAAAAATCTCTATAAACTAATCTGTTTTAAAGGAGTTGTTATGTATACAGAAAGAATAGAACTGTATAAAAAAGGGGCATCGTAAAATGAAGTTGCAATAAAGAGTTTTCAAAAGAAACATATCCGCAAATTGCAATAGTTTTCAAAATACGTTTTTTGCTCTTGATACAAAAACAGAGACCGAAGCCTTCCTGACTTCGGTCTCTGGGTGCTTTTCAGGGACGTTTTACAGCCTCGTTCAATACCACCGGCTAAGCCAGAGGTGCTGATTTTTATTCCGCTTGCTTTATGAATGTGATCACCGTGCTGTCAAAGAGATGGCGGTATTCGTAGACATTCTCGTTGATGTTGAACCTGAGATTCGGATATGGCGCGCCGGAATCATTTCCATCGCCGTCTTTCCCGTCAGTGAAGCAGAGATCTCCGAATTTCTTCAGATGTACGTCTCCCTCAAAGATGAGTTTTCCGTTTTCAGTGACGATCATATGCGGTTTGTCACCCGAAACCTCGATCACGGCGTTGATGTCCTCGTTCTTCCAGACGCCGTACAGTACGCTTTGATCTATCGGTTTATGGATCATGTCGTCACCGTCATGCGGACGCACAGGCTGTGTGTGGCTTTCCCGGAGTTTTCCGCAAGCCCCGAGAGTTATCAGTACAGACATAAGTAGCACACCTCCGATAATAATCCGTCCAGGCCGCATCGTTTTCATATGCGTTCGAGGATCATCGTGCCATACGCGATAGTCAGACAGCCGTTCTCATCCACCGGTATTTCGGCGAACGGGTCGACCGTCTCTCCAAGAACCTCGCCCTCGACTTTGGTATCGTAGTAGAACTTACCATCCTTCTCTTTCCATGAGGTCTGCTCGATCGCGGCGAAACCGTCCTCGTCGATCACGGCACCCTGCGACTTCGCAAGCTCGATTTTGTCCTCGGGTACGCGCATCAGTGTGTTCATGAAGCCGTCCTCGGTGAATTCGGTTCTGCTCATGAGCATCATGATAATCTCGTCAGCGTGAGCACCATCCGGCAGATTTTCCGGCGTGTAGGACACCATACCGTTGGGGGTGGGGAAGAGCAGCTCCTTGACTTTCCATTTTCCGATAATGTTCATTGCAATATCTCCTCTCTTTTCGTTGCTTTATCGTAGGTTCCGGAAGCGGATTATGCCCAAGGATCCTCAGATTTCGGTGTGCGGACACCGGTCAGCAGATACTGCTCCCACAAAAACCATTTGTTGTCAGAACCGCGCTGGCGCAGCTTAATCGGGCGCGGGGAATCTGCTCCGCCGCAGGGGATGAAGAGCTTCATGTAGCCGGGCTCATCGTTTGAGACGTGGTTCGACTCGATGACGAGCGTGTAGATCTCGGTCGTCGAATAATAATTAAAAAAAAAAGAGCCGGTGAAGTAAGTAAAAGGCAGATAGGTCTTTCCGTCGCGGAAGCGGTCGTTCAGGAAGGAGATCTCCTGTCCGTTCAGAGGACGGGGACCACGCAGCCAGTTCAGCATTTCCGTACCGATCTGACGGTCTGCGGCATACGCGCACAGTGCCAGAACGGTCAGAGCCGCGGTCTGGAACGGGGTATCCATCTTCGCTTCCGGCAGTGCCTGCATTTCGGCAAGGCTTTCCGGCAGCGCGGAGAACGTGAAGGTCTCCCGTTTGTTGCCGATCGACTGTGCCGCCGTATTCACCGCCTGCTTGACGGTCCGTTCCGCGGTGTTTTTCAATCTGTCAAAAATACTCATGTAGATCCTCTCCTTGTTTCATTGAAAAGTTTGTTTGTTCTATGTGTCCTCGCGGCAAGCGCTGGATTCCGGTCAAAGCCGGCGCCTTTATCCCACACTCTCTGCGATGACCCAGACCTCATAGTCCTCGCCGTTGCCGGGATACGCATACGGCTCTGTGCCTTCCTCGTCAAGGTACGGCGTACCCCACGGGCAGTACTGTTCAAAATCCAGCTCCCAGTTCTCCGGCATATGCCATGTCTCGGTAATAGACGCGCCGTCCTCATACACCATGTGCACGGTAACGGAGCGCGGTTCCGTCCGACACGACAAAAGCGGCTCGGGAAGCTCCTGCGCATCCCCGTAATGGAACTGCATCATATAGATGGACTGATCGGCTGCGTCAAAGCTCTCGATCTCCTTTATGGCAAGCGTGCCGCGATCCACGGTATACACGTTTGTGGTGTCGCCGGATTCCACGAAGAACGCTTCCTCCTCCTCCGTATACGACAGTCTGTTCCACTGCGCGCCCGCCTCCGGCAGATATGTGTTGGAGATGTACCCCTCCAGCCAAGCCGACGTATCGTCTACGGGCATGGCGAGGTATCTGTCCGACGCGGTCGGGTGGCTGTAGCACTGGATCGGGCCGAAATAAGCTGTGCTGCTTACATCGGTCCAAAGGATGTAGTCAAACTCCGTTCTCCCGATATAGGTGTTCGCTCCGAAGCCGCTTGCGAAATCCTCGGTGAGCCGGAGCGTGCCGTAAATGTCGAGCAGATTCGAGAGAAGGTTGGCGTCGTACAGCATTTCCGCATTGAAATCAAGCTCGTGGTATTCACTGCGGACAAGCAGCGAGAGTCTGAGCCCGTCGTCCGCTTCCCTGAATTCGATGCTGAATACGGTGTCCTCTGCGGCGTCAAAGCGCAGATATTCGCGAACCGTCACCGTATAGGACAGCGCGGCGCTTTTTTCGCACGTCATGGAGGCATTGTAGCCGAGATAGTTGTCCAGATCCGTTAAGAACTGCGGGAAGGACCAGCAGATCACGCCGTCGATCTCCTCACTCGTGATCCCCAGAGATTCCGGCGGCGCCGCGTCGGTCTCTCCATACAGAAAGATTTTTTGAATCTCCTGCAGCGTGCCCTCGGTCAGAACGGCATCGGATTTCTCCTCGGCCAGCGCGGTAAAAGCCGCGTACCAGCCCGCCGTATTCCACGCGAATTCCGGTGTGTCGGTAGCTATGATCTCATTCCCTGCGAGCATCCGGTAGGAAATCGCTGCGGCACGAGCAAGCGTTTCCACATCCTCGAAGTCTTCTGTGTCAACATGGCTCGGCAGTTCCGGCAGGGTGCATCCGGTAAGAGCTGCGGAAAGGAAAATCAGACACAGCGCGCAGAGCAGTGCAAGCGTTTTTTTCATTGTGACCCCCTTATTCCCAAAAAGTTCTTTCGGTTTCCTTCGGATAACGCTGATTTCAGGTTGGCTTTTGCGCTGGAAAACCATATATTCGAGCTTTTACGCACAAAACCCGATTGGCGCAGCGCATTCTTAGAATTTGCCGCCGCCTCCGCCATGGGTCGTGCCGGAAGACGAGGTGTGCGTACTGCTTCCGCCGCTAGAGCTATTGTTTTTCGGCTTCTGCGTTCTTGTGACACTGCGGTACAAAAACATTTCCCGACTGTCGTTAATATTCAAAGTTCCGGGTTTGATGTAGCTGTCCGCTGCTGCCTGAGTGCGGACGGTGACGAGCTTCGCTTTCATCTTACCAACTGTGGTGCAGGACAGTATCAGACCGACAATAAGGCTGACAAGTATCCAGGCGGGCGACAGAGGCTCGCGCGGGAGACTACCGATGTCATAAGGCTTATCGGTCTTTGCCTGTGTGATGAATTCGTCGCACAGAGTGATGTACGTCGCGAAAGCCCCGGCAAAATCACTGTCAGACAGATACGGTACTATCTGCTTCCCAATATATTCGATTCCGGCGTCAGTGAATACGGTGATTCCGTAGCCACAGGTCGAGATATACCAGTCGTTGTCCTCCATACTGATGACAAGGATCAGTCCATCGCGATTCGCGCCGTAACCGAAGCTGCAATAGTCGTAGAGATCGTCCGCGTATTCGACTACGCTTTTTCCGTCGAGCGTATCTGTCGTCGCTATGACCACATCCATTTTCTGGCGCAGGCTGAGTTCATCGAGTCTCGAGGTCAGCGAGTCGACCTCCTCGTCCGATAACAGGGACGCCATATCCAGGAGTCTGTAGTATTCGTCCGCGAATCCATTCTCCGCATCTTCGCCTTCCGCGAGTACCGGTACGACCATGAACAGGCAGAGAAATATGGTCAGAATAGGAATTAGTAAGTTCTTTTTCATCTCTGCCTCCTCAGAATAACCCTGCAAGGTGCAGCAGCCAGACCGCCGCGTATGTTGCGACGCCGTATATAGCAGTCAAAAGCAGTGTCCATTTTACCGCCGCTGATTTGTCGACAGGAAGGTCACCTACGAATTTGCCGGTCTGTCCGTTCATTGCGAAGGTGTATTTACTGCCGTTCCACGTGGTATTCAGGATCCACACCGGATAGAGCGCGTATTTTGCCTTGCCGCCGCTGTATTGAACGTGTGTGCTTTCAGCCAGAACCGTTGAGTAGCCCGCGACGGTAGCCGCAAACGCAAGCTCCGTGGAACGCTTTACACGGTCGTTTGCGCGATCGATGCTTTGCTCAGCATTAACGTCGTATTTGTCAGCGAGATACCCGGCAAGATACGCAGTCTGGAAGTCCACTGCACCCTCGTAGCGGTAGGGCTCGACGGACTCCATTAGATCGTCCGGCATTTTTGACGAGCCGTCAACGGGAACGTGTTCAAAGCTTAGATTTCCGCCACGATGGATCATATAGTAGCTGGTTTCTGTGTAGTTATAATCGCCGGAGCTCCATGTGCGCACCTTGGTTGCACGGTATCGCACCTGTGCGTCTACATCTGTATCGAAAAGCCAGAACGGTACATACACACCCTTGATCTCGTCGATGTGGTTCTGATCCTTGAATATCTTTGGAAGCAGCAGTTTTCCTTTCAGATGCTTCAGAAGTCCCGCCTTTGCCGCATTTTTGTCCAGCTGGAAAGGGATCACGAGATCCGGTCTGAGATAACCCGCAAATTGCCCCATCATTACTACGGGATTACCGCAGAAGGGACAGGAAGTAGCCGCCATATTTGCATCCCCGACGATTTCGCCGCCGCAGGATTTACAAACATACGATCGCAGTCCGTCCGTCTCGCCATCATTCCATTCGGTTCCGGCAGAGGTATCCCATGTCATATTGTCCGCCTGCTCGCCCTTGAGTTCGGCGTCGTAGCTCTTGAGTGCCTCCAGTTCGAATTCGGTGTCGCAGAAAGGACACTTCATTTTCTGGAGTGTGCTGTCAAATGCAATCGCACCACCGCAACAGGGGCATTTATACTCCTGTAATGTATCCATCAAGTTTCTCCTTGCCCATCGCGGGCATTTTTAATGTGAGATCGAAACTTTATCCGGGAAATGCCGCCAAAGCTTCGTCGGCACGGCGTATGAGTTCGGTACGGTCGCCATAGATAGCGGCGTCCAAAGATGTAATTGCTTCTCCAACCTTTTCCGATGCATCGACGTCTCCGCGAATTGCCGCGCTGACACCTGCCGCCGCACTCTTAATCGCCGCTGCCTGTGCCTTCCAAACGTTTGATGCGTTGCCGAGTGTCTTCTGAACTCCGAAGAGCGTGTCGAAATACTTCTGCAGCTTCTCGAATGCCTTTATGTTGCTCATCTCGACGGAGATTTCGCTCAATCCTTCTGTGTTGATGAATGCCATGCGGACGAAGGATTTCTTTTGCGGTTTGCTGTCACCGCCGCTGTTCTCTATGCGTTCCTCATAGTTGTACGCGCGGAGATCGGCAATGCGGTAGACGCAGGCGCGAGTGGTCTTTCCGAACATCATGAACTTGTAATCGTTCTGGATGTACGCCATCAGTCCGATGTCCTCAGCAACGTACAACGGAGAACCGAACCTTTTAAGTTTCTTTGTTTTGTCTTTAATCTTCTTTCGAGGAACAAAATAATGCTCCCACAGCTTTGTGCCGCGCTCCACTTGAGCGAGGTGCGCTTGGACTCCGTAAAGATTCGCATGCACGTAGTCGTAGACCTTGAAGCCCTTTTTACGGCAGGTCTTGCGGCAGATGCAGTTCCCGTCTGCAAGCTTCTGTGTCTGGAACAGATTGATTTCCGCTCCGCAAATCGCACACTTGTTAGCCATGATAGTTCTCCTTTTTTATTTACCGACAGAGTCGGCTTATTTTTTGTTTTTACTACCCGCAAGGGAATAGAATGCGTTGGATAAGTCGCTGCCCGCATTTATCGGGGCGTGTATTGAGCTGCCGTCCGAAAAAACAAACGATGTGCTGTATGTTGTATCGTCAAGGGCGTATATGTCGCTTTCCGGCGGTTCTTCATACGACAGAACCTCGCTTATGAGACTTTGTTCCCTGACTATTCGGAGTATTTCCTCTGCTTCTTCGGCGTTGACAGGAAGCTTTTCCGCATTTGTGTGGTATCCTTCCCAATCTATCGCGCAGTCGAAGGACAGAAACCAATTGCCATTCGCTTTTTCGAGACTGAATGAGTATGAGGAGGAATGATCCATGCAGCTACGGCTGATGTTTACCTCAGTTAGGAGTTCCGCCCCGACAAGCCCGTAAAAGCAGCCGATGAGCTCATCCGGCGCGGGGAGGGAAGAGTTAATCCTGTTTCCGTCGGCAAGGCTGAAATCCGTTATAAACACATTCCGGTCGGTAATACCGTCGATATCCTCCGGCGGCTCGGCATATCCGCTTGCCTTGGAAATCAGGTCATATTTCGCTATAATCCTGATCACATCGTCTGTCTCCTCATCTGACACACGGACATTTTCAGCTTTTACAGGCAAGCTCTCCTCTCCAAAGGAGCATTCAAATGAAAAGTACCAGCGGTCGCCGTCTTTTTTCAGAGTGAAGGAATGCGAGCGCCATGGTTCGGTATCCTTTAGACGGATAAATACCGAGGTGAGCTCATTCTTTATCGCTATCAGCTCGGCTTTTTCAGCGGCTTCATAGTGTCTGTCGGCAAGGTCGCGCATGCAGTCAATAGCCCTGTCGCAAAGCTCGGTTTCTTTATCAATGCTGTTTCCGTCGATGAAGGTCATTCCGGAGCTGCGCGTCGGTGCATCGGCTATGTGGAAGATATGTATCGGATTGCGGTATTTCCGCAGCCGCTCTATCTCGCCTTCCTCACGGATGATCTCAAGGATTTCCTCCGCTTCCTCAGTCGGTATCGGGAAGGAACTGAAGGATGTGTAATAGTCCTCCCGGCTCTTTACCCGGCAGCTTGCGGAGAAGAGCCAGTTTTCATCCTGTTTTTGCAGCGCGAAGGCATACACCGGATCGCTTTCCATGCCGTAGCAGGAGGTATGGAAAGAAATGATATCATCGACCGTGTGTTTTTTACTGCTTTCGCAGCCAAAGAGTCCGGACACTACAAGGAAAACAGACATTATTATCACCGCTCTTAATGGTAACTTACGCTTCATGTTCTCAGGACAGCGGTTTGCCGCACTCCGGGCAGAACTTCGGCGGCTTTGCCTGATTCTCCGGGGTGTAGCCGCAGGACGCACAGCGCACTGTCTTCGGAGCCGGTCTCGCGCATCCGCAGTTCTCGCAGAATTTTTTCGACTGACCCTCAGTCCCGCAGGAAGGGCAGACCCACGTCTCATTGCCGGATGTCTGAGCCGCGGCAGCCTCAACAGGCGCGGGCTTGAGAGCTCCGCAGTTGTCGCAGAATTTTGCGCCGGTGGTCTTTGAGCCGCAGGAAGGGCAGACCCACTCCCCGCCGCTTGGCTGAGAGGTGGGCGCGGAATCGGGACGTTCGTCCTCATCGCGGATCTGATTCATCATTCCGTCGCCGTCAAAGACACGATGGAGATTGTCGCGGCGCATCAGTATATCCGCAAGCTCGTGCATTTTCTGCTCGTATTCGCGGTAGAGGTCGGTGAATCGGCTGTCAGGACGGTTCCCGTCGCTCAGTTCAAGCTCGATCTCGTCAAACCATGGGGAATCAACGTGGATTGTGACATTGAACTCGTAGTCGCACTCGTAGCGGCGCGGATTGTAGCTCTTCTCGTTGCCCTCGGAGTCCTTATAGAAGATCTCTTCCTTGTTCTCTCTGATGTCTGTTTCAACATTCCTGACCTGTGAGAAGCTGATCAGATCCGGATTGCCGCCGCGCCAGTTTGAAAGCCTCGTGACGATGAAACGCTCACTTATCGGGTCAATATAAACTTTCTTGCTTCCGTCAAAGGTGACAGTCGGCAAGAAATCATCGAGCCGCTGTTTGTTCTCTTCGCGGTAGGCGAGCTGTTCCTTTATCTCAGCGACTGTCGAGTTCCTGCGGTCGCTGAAAAACGGGGAGAGCTTTCCGGCGCAGTCCTTGCAGAGATTGCCGTCCTCGAGCTTGCGGTTCCCGAGAAAACCGATCTTGGCACCGCAGACATCGCAGTATTTTTTGTCAAATAATCCTATTATAAGGATCCTCCTTGTTATTTGTCGGTCGTCAGCATGACCCATTTGGCGTTATCCGCATCAAGACTGTATCCACAGAACGAACAGCAGTGTTTCTCATCCGGAATGAAATTGGCCCCGCAGGACGGACAGTCCTTTTCGATGAAGAGCTTTCCGTCCGTCTTTCTTTTATCAGGATGTCTTGCTCTTTGCAGATTGAGCGTTCTTCTGATTTTTTTTGTGTATGGTTTTTTATTATCAGGAAGATATGTCTCGCTTCCGTAAACGTCGGCGGTTATCGTGGTTGTGTCCTCTGTGTTGACGACTTTTTTAAGAATAATCGTCCCTACGCTGTAGTCAAGCAGCTCATCGCTGCCGGCGTCCTTGTAAAGCGCCTCGTTTATGCAGGAGCGGAGGTAGTTTTCCGAATAAAGGTCAATCCGCTTCGTCAGCTTATCATGTCTCAGCTTCCGGGCAAAAGCCAGAGCCGTCAGTGCCGCGAGCGTCAGAATCGCCGTGCCAACGCCTGCCGACAGGGATACCTCGGTATCCTTTATCAGGTAGAGACAGAGAAATACGGAGAGAAACAGTATCGTCATACACCCGAGCAGCAGAAGAAACTTTCTGAGATTGTTCCCGATGTGCTCGTAAATCTCAAAAACCTCGGTCTGCCAGTCGTAAAAATCCGTCTGAATCCTTGCGCCGCAGTATTCACAGACTACCTGCTGACTGCTGAGCGTGACCTCGGCGCCGCAGGATGGACAGATCACCTTGGTTTTTCCGGCGTAAAAGGTTTTCTTGCCGTCGCCGCGGTCAACCGTCTGGACATGCCGCGCCTGAAGGACTCGCAGACAGGCGTTCTTTCGGTAGATCTCGTGCTCGACCTCAGAGTTCGTCGCGGAAATCAGACGCTCAAGCGCGCAGCACTCAAGCTCGGCTTCACGCCATTCTCTTCCGTCGTCCTCCCATGTCCGGAACTTAATTTTCTGTCCCGAACCGAGGTCAGTCACGCGGATGTCCCGGTAAAGTCTGTGCCTTGCAAGACTGTCGATCTGACGCTCGATATTTCTCCGAAAGGTCTTATCCATTCTCGGCGGAAGCAGTTTTTTGTCCGCTTTTCCGAGAGGGATTAGAACATTTTCAAACGCACTACGGATGTTCCTTCGAAGTCCCATATCCGCAAGCGGCGTGTCGCGTTTTGCCAGAAGCCTTTTGTATTTCGCCTTTTTCCGGTTTTTCGCGAGGAAACACGAAAAATCGATATCTATGATCTTTTCGCCGATATAATACGCGCAAAGTACGGCGAAAGCCGCCGCTAGCCAGAATGCGTCTGACAGACTCATAACTACCTCTTGTTCTTGTTATTGCCGCTTTCTTCTGCAGCTTCATCTTTCTTGTCCGGGGTCACGACGCTGTGTATCATCACCGGAGTCAGAAAACCGCCGACTACAATAGCCGCACAGTAAAGAAGGAAATCAACAGGATTGCGTTCAGGTGTGAGCTTATACACGCCCTTTTTGGTCCGGTATACCTCGACCGTGACCTTATCGCCTTTGCTTATTTCTCTGTAGAAAATATCTTTTCCGGTGTAGGTCTTTCCGTCGACATCAAATGACAGCTTAGCCTCGTACTTCCAGTCGGTTGTGTAGCCTTCGCTGTCCTTTATCGGGATTAACTCGTAATCCTTAACGACCGCGCTGACCTTCCGCACGTCGTCGGAATTCTTGTACTCATGACTTGCGATCCTGCTTGAGACAACGCCCCAGACGCCAGCCACAAACAAGGCAAGAAAGAGCAGCACCGCCAGATAAGAGTATATGTCTTTCTTCGGGGGTGTCGTGGTTTCACTCATTATGACTCCTCCTCTTCAGAGTCGGGCAGAAGGGACTTGAGAAGCTCGTAAAGGGCTTTTTCGCCACTTCCGTCGTATTTCACGGATATACTGCCGCCGTCCGCTGTTTTCCAGCATACAGAAAGGCAGCTGCCGGTTTCGTCGTATATCGCTTCATTGCCGTGCCGTACCGGGGGAGGACTGTGTCTGCAACCCCGGAGACACCGCTCGATACTATGCCATTGTTCATTGATAAGCGGGACATCCTTACGCTCGATATGTCTGTCGTTTTCAGGGACGACATATTTTCCGGAGATGTAACAGCCGTCCTCGTCACACGACAGGTTGAAGACGAAGCACTCGTATTCGTTTGACGCGCTCTGTCCCCAGTTGAGACTGTAAAGCACAGCATCATAGGGGATCTCCGGCAGTCCGGTTCTGATTGGTGGGATTTCCTTTTTCTTCCCGTGCCAATCCATGATCTTAATCATATCGGAATTCCGCCGGAGCAGAACATCCGCCGCTCCGACGGCACACAGAATCAGAATCACAGACAGGATAATGATCAGAACCTTCACTGCCTTATTTACTTACGGTCGTTTTCGTCGAACAGATCGCCGCACTCAGGGCAGAATTTTGGCGGATGAGCCGGATCCTCGGGCTCCCAGCCGCACTTGTCGCAGCGGTAGAGCGGAGCGCCCTCAGGCTTCTTTGAACCGCAGTTCTGGCAGAATTTTCCCTTGTTCACAGTGCCGCAGGAGCAGGTCCAGCCGTCTTCAGCCGGTTTCGGAGAACCGCACTCGGGGCAGAACTTTCCGGTCGCCGTAGCGCCGCACTTGCACTTCCACGCGCCTGCCTGAACCGGTTCGGGTTTCTTCGCGCCGCACTCGGGACAGAACTTACCGGTGGCGGTAGCGCCGCAGGAGCACTTCCAGCCTTCAGCCGCGGGAGCCGCTGCCGGTGCCTGCTGAGCCTGCTGCTGTTGCTGCTGCTGACCCATCGCGAACAGATTCTGCGCGTTCATTCCGCCGCCTCCGGCGTTCATAGCCATGCCCATTCCCATGAATCCGGTCATAGCGCCCGCGGAGTTTCCGGCAGCGGTCTTCATAGCGTCAGCCTGTGCGCCGACGAGCGTAGCCGCAGCCATGGTCGGGTCGCGCATGATAGCCGTGCGCTGAGCCTGTTTGATGAGTTCCTGATCCTCTTCGGGAAGAGTGACTGTCGACAGCGCGATGCTCACGACCTTGATGCCGCGGAGCGAGCCCCACTTCTCGGAGAGCGACTCATTCATCGCGTTTTCGAGGTCGGTGTTGTGCGACACGATCTGGTTCGGACGGAGCTCGAGATCGGAGAGCTTTCCGAATGCCGGTTGGAGGGCGGAGATGAACTCGCTCTTCAGCGTCGAATCAAGCTCGCTGCGCTCATAATCGCTTTCGACGTTTCCGCAGACGTTCTTGTAAAAGAGCATCGGGTCGGCAATCTTATAGGAATAGACGCCGGCACATCTTATCGAGACATCGATATCAAGTCCAATCTTGGAATCAACTACACGGAACGGAACCGGATTTGCCGTGCCGAACTTGTTATCGAGAATTTCCTTCATGTTGAAGTAGTAAACTCTTTGATCCTTACCGGGATCGCCGCCGTATGTAAAGCGTTTGCCGACCACCTTGAAGGTTTCCTTTATGCTATCGCCGAGATTTCCTGCAAAGATCGACGGCTCCGTCGAGTTGTCCCAGGTGAACTCACCCGGCTCCGCGCAGAACTCAACGATTTTGCCCTGCTCGACGATTATCATGCACTGTCCGTCAGCAACGGCGATGCCTGAACCGTTCGAGATGATATTGTCATTTCCCTTTGTGTTTGAGGAACGTCCGCTCACTCGCTTCTGCCCCTTCTTAACAAGTACCTCCTTAGGTATCGACTCACAGTAGAAAAATTCCTTCCACTGATCCGCGAGAGTTCCTCCGAGCGCACC
Organism: uncultured Eubacteriales bacterium; assembly: GCA_900554225.1. GTDB lineage: Bacteria > Bacillota > Clostridia > Oscillospirales > CAG-272 > UMGS1696. Next base: position 33,802 of record USGH01000002.1, read on the forward strand.
GATTCCTGCTTTGATAAGTCCCATAGTTATTTCTCCTTTCAGAATTTCAAATAATAATATGATTTGAATGTGTTATCATGAGCGATTTTATCCCTCACCCAGCACAATCCACTTGTCGTCAATAACATCGTACACATATACCTGAGTATCCGAAACGCCATATAGTATTTCCTGTACGAAAGAATCTTCATTGTTGGTTCCAAGTGCGAAAATAAGACATTCGTCTCCGTCTATCTCTTCCTTGTCGCCCGTATACATCAGTGACATACCTGACTTTATATAGTTCTTTACTTCGTCGGTTTGGAGCAGCAACTCACGAGCTATCAGCACATCGTCATTTTCATATGAGTAATCCTGATATAAAGTGAGATCCAAACAGCCATCCGTGTCGGCGATGTGACCATCCTTCAATGATATTACCGGACGGTAATCGTAGCTTTTTCCGTCCTTTTCGAGTCTAACCAACGTATCCGGGAAGATCTCGCTGACATTGCAGCGCAGAATAATGGACTCGTTTGCCTTTGTCTCGTATACCGGCATGTCGGTATGATCGTCATATTCGGCGTTCTCGCTCATGGTTACCGAATATACCGTCATAGACCATCCCTCCGCAGGCACAAGCGCGTATATCTCCTGCCCTCCGCAGTCTACGATATCAACGGATTCCTGAATGAAGGGATACTCACTTTCTAAAGAACTCTTCAACAGATTATTGATATCATCTTTAGAAGCGTCATATTCGACATAACCGAGAAAAACCGTGCCGATAATACATTCCTCGTCTTTTAGAAGCTTTTGTATTGAAGATAAATTCTTTTTTTCATCAACCGAACTTGTTTCACTGCCTGATTTTGTTTCTGCGACAGCATCCTTGTGTGTGTCTTTACAGCCGCAAAGCAACATTGCAAGAAGCAGACAAATAAATAATGTTCGCATTCTTTTCATAACATCACTCCTGATTTTCAAGACTTGTTATCACTGCGGCAAGGAAATTTTCACTTACCGATGTAAATAGTATTGAGTCTGCGTATCCGGATTGTTTTGCTTTGACTATCTGCTCGGCGAGCTTTTTGTCTGCATCACCGTCAGTCATGAATATTATTTTGCATTCCGGATTGTTTTTCCTTATTTTGTTTGAAAGCTCAAGCCTATCATTAAGCATCCAAGGAGAATATCCGGTTACTTCCATTATCACAACTCGTGGCTTGTGTATCTCACAGATATCTTTTGTCAGATTTGGAGTTTTCGATATGATGATCTGATGATTATCAAGTTCCTGGAGCATGGCGCGTTCAAGCAGTCTTGCATATAACACACTCTGCATATCTAAAACAATCACTGTCATTAAAATTTTCACCACCTTTTTCAGTATACGGAAAATGACAGATTCACATACCGTATATTGTTTTTTACATTGAGTAGCTTACGCAGAACCGTGTTAGAGCAGTTGCAATCATGTGTCTTAGCGCTTTGTCAACCGGAGCGAGCATTCCTTCGACTTCTTCTATTATTCCTTTCGAGTAAGCCCACGTCATGGCGTCAAGTGCCCATGAATCAATCTTAGAAGCGTCAGATTGCAGAAGCTTGCCGTATGCAGGGACGATTATATTGCGGCTCTTTGCATATCTGTAGAGGAAAACTGCCAGCTGCTCACGCGTGATAGGATCGTCAGGTCCGAAGCGACCGTCTCCGTATCCGTTAGTGATGCCGTACTTCACAGCCCACGCAACTGCGTCAGAATACCACTGGTTTGCGGGAACGTCATTGAATTCACTTGCAGCCGCTGTTGCAGGAGAACCTTCAAGTCTGTAGAGAACAGTAACTATAGCAGCTCTTGTGAGATTGCCTTTTGGGTCAAATGAATCTGCGCTGACGCCGTTCATCAATAGAGGGTCGTGATTGTTGGCATACCAGACGCTGCCGTAATAAGGATCTCCGGGAATTACATCCTTGAATGGAAGCGCTTTATTTTTCGGAAGAAGCAGACAGGAGAACACAAGTGAATGCTCGTCTCCGTTGTCGTTCGCTACACATTTATAGTAGAACGTTCTGTACATATTTTCATCCTTTATACCGGATATCGTAAGTGATTTACCGTTAGCAAGGATTGTGTCTTTGTTGATTTTGCCGTCCTTATTGCATTCATACCATTTGAGACTGACGTTCGGAGAAAAGTTCTTTGTGTTTACTTTGAAGCTGAATTTTTCCTTTGAACTGTATACAATGACATGCTGATTGGTTTTTTCATCATATTTCAGCTTGCCGCTTCCACCCGATGTGCTTCCACCCGATGTGCTTCCGCCTGAGGTGCTTCCGCCCGAGGTGCTTCCGCCCGAGGTACTTCCGCCTGAGTTTTTCTCGGTTACTTTAACAATGACAGAATCGGGGATTGTCGTTAGTTTGCTCTTCTCACCCATGAGTTCGCACGAAACCTCGCAGTAATAGTAAGTCGTTCCGGCTTTATCGGTTGGAATATTGAGTGTCAGAGACTTTGCACCGCTCACCGGGACTCCTGAGCCGTAAGCGGAGGAGGTAGACTTATACCACTGTATCTTGAGGTTGGTGACGAGTGTGTTGTCTATGTTGGTCATGGCGGTGACAGTCGCCTTGTCGCCTACCTCGAGGTTGAAGTTTGTCTTGGAGTAGGTTACCTCGAGATCAAAGTACTTTTCCTCGGTTTTTCCATCGGTCTCTTCCTCGGTCTGTCCCTCGATATCCTCGGGAGTGAAGGTCGCGGTGATGTATTTCTTTGTCTCGAACTTCGGCTTTCCGCCGGTGGTTTCGCCCTCAATTACGAGAACTGCTTCCTTTGACTCTATGCTGAAGCTGTAGTTCGTCTCAATGTCGTCAGTCCAGACATATTCAGGCTCCAGCTCTATGGGGATCTTTACAGTGTAGGTCGTACCCGACTTGAAGGTCTTGTCTGCCGGAGTCCAGATGGGATCTCCGTAGATTATTCCGTTGTCGTCGCTGTGGATATAATCTCTGTCAGGAATTCTCGCTCCGACCTCGAGCATAGCGTCGCCGGTGAAGTAGACAGAGCCGCTGTTTATATAAGCCTGCTCACTGAAGACATCGACAGTTACCGGGAAGACATAGAGATATTCGTCAGTTCCCATCGAGGAGGTGCGGATCCTGTACTCGCTCGTCTGTCCGTTCCAGACAGCGTAGCTGTCGTCAGCAAAGGTGTAGCCCTCGGAAAGCTTTACCAGTACCCCGACGCTGATGTTATCGCCCTTGGATACTTCGTTGATTTCCTTTCGGAACATCTCGTACCGGACTTTCGTAACCGTTCCTACCGATGCGGTTGCCGTGCGGTCGAGGGGAGTTCCGTGAGTCGGGACGTCAAGGTCGGTGATGTTGATTTCCTTCACCTCGCCGCCGATTGTCACCGGGAAGGAGAAGAACAGCGTGTTGCCCTTCTTGTACGTAAACACACTCGCGTCGACCTTCTTGCCGTTGACGGTCACATTGCTGAGCGCAGGCGACCAGTAAGGCTCACCGTCATTCACCCAGCCGAAGTAGTAGGGATAGGTGGGTTCGAGCTCTACTTTGATTTCAGCCTCGACACCGGCATAGTAATCCGGGATGACCTCGTCGTGGTGAGTTCCGGCAGCGGTGATTTCGAACCACGCTCTGAGGAACCATGCGCCGTCACCATTGGATTCCACCTTGAGTTTCGGGAAGGGCTTTCCGGCGACAAATGGCTCATCGTATGTGACCTTGATATCGCCGCTGAACGCACTCTTTTCCTCGACGGTGATGGTATAAGAATCGGAAGAACTGTTACTGCCGTTGAAATTACCGTCTGAAGTGCCGTCATAAAACTGCCAGTGGTGGTACATCTTCAGCTCTCCGGTTTTTATATACTCCACGGTATCGTTGGAGTATATGATAGAGTGTTCTGTGATGGTTTTTCCGTTGACCAGCACCATCGAGGGGTCGCTGAATCTATAGGAGTTGTACGCCGAATCGTAATCATTCGCCGCAGTGACCCTCGGAAGAGAGTACTTGACGCCGATATACTTGGTCTCCGTATAGTCGGTTGCCGACGTCATGACGCTGAGAGCACCTATGATGACCGCAGTCATTGCGGCGATGACGAGCAGTCTTACGATTTTGCCTGCGTTCTTTTTCATTTTGCGTTTCTCCTTTGTAGTAATGGATTTTGCTCGCTTAACATTCAGGAGACGTACCCATCATCCTATGATACTATTATAATGCATATTTTGGCTCTTGTCACTATCACAAGTGTCAGTTGTTTCGGTAAAAACAAAAAAATCCCCCGGAGCCCATGGAAAAGCGTTTCCAAAGGCTCCGGGGGTAAAGCAGTTCTTTATCTGCTGACGATACTTCTGTAGCTGGCGCGGACAAGTTTTAAGAGCAGACGGTCGATCCCGCCGCAGCTTCGGTCTGCCGCCAGATAGTCGTTCCGCATCCCGTTTAAGCACAGCGTGGCGTACTGGTACTCCTCATCGTTCAGGTACAGTTTGTGCTTTGGCATACGGAGGACTCTATCAAGAAACGGCTGCAGCTGGCCGGATAGCTCCGGCCCTGCTTCTTCCTGTGCGCTGCGCAGCGCCGTGGCCAGGATGTTTTGGTCCCCGCCGGTCATCTTCACCATCCGCTGCTTTGTCATGGCGACCCCATCCTTTCTCTGTTGTCATTCACACCATACCACAACGGATGGCGGAAAGCTACCGGACAAAAGAAAACAAACGGAAAACGATCAGCCCTCATCGTTCCGGCTCTTTCTCCGCCTTGGATTTGGCAGCCTTGGCGGGCTTGGGCGCTGCGACGGAGAATTCATCCGGCTGGATGGCCTGCTCCAAATCCCGGAAGCTTCTCTGGACGTCCCGGTTAATCGAATAGGCCGCCCGTTTAACGTCGCCTATAAAGCCGCGCTTTTCTTCCGGCGTCAGCTGGGCGCAGCTGTGACA
>USGH01000003.1 GCA_900554225.1 uncultured Eubacteriales bacterium
TTCCTCGATCAGATTGAAGTTTTCGTCAAAATGCTTCAGCACCGTGCCGCCCGTGTAGAGCAGATAATGTCCCGGCGCCACATCCACATGCGGGAAATCGAGCGGATCAAAGCCGCCCCACGGTGCCGAGAACCGAAACGACTGGAGTCTGCCGTGCTCTGCGGTGTATCCGATACGCAGCCGCATGACAAGGGGCTTCGGTTCTCCCGGATAGTCGAGCATACAGTATTCCGTCAGACGTCCCTCGTCGTCGTATTCGCCCAGATACCCGTAGCGGAAGTCCTGCATAAACCAGCGCGAGAGCTTCCAGCCGCCATCCACCTCGTCCAGGGACCAGTACGACGCGCGTTCCTGGAGGGCACTCCGGATCTCGTCCGTCACTTCCCCATGGAAGCGCAGCTCCTCCCAGAGCCGCATCTGCGTGATCAGCTCTCTTGTCAGACCATACGTCCGCAGATCCTTCGCCGACGCTTCCATGCCCAGTCCCGCGTCGTTTGCCACCATACGTGCCATCGCAAATACAAAATCCTCCGGGCGGGTCGCTTCAAACTTCCCTCTCGCACAGCGGATCGTGTACTGTCCCAGCATATGCGGGATCCGGTTCCGGTCGTAGTATGCCTGGTTGCGGATCCGGTACCGGAACATCCCGCCGCGCCGTTCCCAGTCGTAGTGCGGCTCGCCCCAGTTGAAATACGTGTGCGCGTGCCAGCGATAATGGCTCGGAATCGACGCGTCGGAGAGGATCGCCGGCTGCATCGTCCCGCCGCTTGCCGCTTCAAATACCCTGCGCACGTACTCCGAACAGCCGTATTCGTCCCGTCCGGTCGCAAGGCAGCCCTCCATCCCGTCAAAGGACATCCGGCATACCCCCGTCTCGCGCAGGATCGTTCCCACGCGCGTCGCCATCTCCGCCTGCAGCTTCACCGTCGGATAGAGCGTCTGATACCCGTGATCCTGCAAACGGCAGATCTTCTCCCCCGCGCTGTGGGACGCGCTATGGGTACCGAATGCACCGCGCGTCACCCCGGTCAGAAGGATTCCGTCCGGCGTTTCCATCGCCTTCTGGAACCGCGCCAGCTCGTCTCCCATCCGGATACAGTTCAGCGCGGATTTTTCAAAATAGTGGCACCGCGCGGAGACAAGAATCTCCGTATCCGTCTCCCCCACATCGCGCGCCAGGGTCGTCTCGTCCATGATCAGCAGCTCCGGACTGGGCACCGGCGAAACATAGGGATCATACGTGTGGATGAAATTCGAGAGCGTGTGGAACCCGATCTTGATCCCACGTGCCGCCGCGTAATCGACTGCTTTTTTCAGCCCCGCGTCGCCGTCCGGGAAGTAATGCGGGGAAATCTGAAAATGCCCCCAGCTCACAAACGGATTGCCGAAATAGCAGAAGCCGCCGCCGGACAACGCCGCAAGCTCAAGCAGCTCGTCAAAGGTGTACTTGTCGCGCGGCTGTTCCGCTTCTCCGAGGGAACCCATGAGGTACGCAATGCCGTCCTGCTGCACCATGAGGTACGAGCGGTACGCATAGGGGGATTTCTTCGCCCATACGCCGTCGATCACGGGATGCGGCAAGCCCTCGGCAAGCTCCATCTCCCCGATCGCGTCGAGCAGTCCGGCGTTGGATGCGCACAGGAAGCAGACCGCCGCGCCATCGATCCGGGCATCCGGCCCCGTAACCTCCGCGGAGACTACGTTCTGCCGACCGGTGGCGTAATAATGCGTATCGGCGTGTGTCTCCGGGTACCGCATATGGCGCGCGTAGCACTGGAGAACCACACCGTCCTCCCCGGCTTTCGTCTTGACCGGCGCGGCGGCACTGTCGTCAAACCGGGCGCGATCGTAAAACGGCAGTGTGCAGCATCCGGCATAGGGATGGGTGTCGAGCCATTCCGTCGGGTAGCCGCCCATCACCTTCGGCATCAGGGACTGCATACAAACGGATCGCTCCCCGTCCGTCGCCTCGCCGAGCAGATCGCCGAATCGCTCCATGGCAACGTAATACGGACCGAATACAAACGCGTCCGCCGCCTCCGGAGCCGTATCGAGCGTCAGCACCGCATAGCCGCCTCGGTACCGGAGCGAAAAGACCGCGTCGCCAAGGGTAGGATAGGTGACACGCGCATCCAGTCCGTCCCCCGCCTCTGTGACTGCGGCAGTGGTCGGCAAAACGGCACGTCCGTGGACCAGGAAACGACCGATGGGCTGCGGCGCGATACGAACGATCCCGTCCTCGGTCAGCGTGAGATTGGAGTGTTGGTCGATGGTGATTTGAAACATGGTGATTTGTCCTTTCTCATGGTTTTGGGGTATCGGATGCAGGGGAGCGTCAATCGTCACCGCATCCGCTGGAGGGTACGTACCCCCTCGGCAAGGGCGGCGGCAAAGGCATCGATCTCGTCTGCGGTATTCGTGTAGTCGAGACTCACGCGGATCGCCGTATCCATAGCGCGCGCGTCCAGACCGTAGGCTGCAAGAGCCGCGGAGGTGTGCTTTCCATGGGCGGAGCAGGCGGATCCGGCGGACACACAGATCTCTCGGCCGGAGAGGTAGTTGAGCATGATCTCGCTGCGGATGCCGGGGAGGGACAGGTGAACGATCCCCTCCGTATGCGTGGGCGGGATATGGGTTTCCACGCCCTCAATCGATGACAGGCGGTCGAGAAGGCGGGTGCGCAGTGCGGCTTCCGTCTCCCGATGGGCGGCAAAATCGCGGATGGCTTCCGTGGCGGCGGCGGCAAACGCGGCGATGGCAAAAAGATTCTCCGTACCGCTGCGATAGCCGAACTCCTGACCGCCGCCGGGCATGACGGGGACGATCCGTTTCTGTCGGTCGAGCGCGCCGCGGATATACAGTGCGCCCGCCCCGCGTGTGCCATGGATCTTATGTGCGCTGACGGAGAGGGTATCCACGCAGAGCCGTTCGGGGGTATCCCTGATCTTGCAGAAGCCCTGCACGTCGTCGCAATGGATCACGGCACCCGGCGCATATTTCCGCACCAGTCTGGCAGCGGCAGGCACATCGTATACGGCGCCGGTCTCATTGTTGACGCGCATACAGCCGAAATAGAGGATCGGGGACGGCGGAGCCTGCAGCACGTCCGTCAGTGCATCGAGATCCAGCACGCCGCCCGCGGTGGAGATGCGCACGAGGTCATACCCCTCGCTCTCCAGCCGCAGCGCGGGATTTTCCATGGACGGATGCTCCCCTGCGGCAAGGAGGATGGTGCCGGGACGATGGGGATCCCGTTTTTTGGCATACGCGGCACCGAGAAGGGAGAGATTGTTCGCTTCCGTACCGGAGGAGGTGAAGATCACGCGATCTGCGCCCATGCGGTTCTCCAGGCGGCGAAGTCCCATAGCGTGTGCGACCTGCTCCCGGCATCCCGCGAGAAATTTTGCAGCGGACAGTCCGGCAAAATGCGTGGACGAGGGATTGGCAAAATACGCCTCCGCCGCGCGCATACCGTCCAGTGCCGCCTGCGATGGCTTTGTAGTGGCTGCGTTATCGAGATAAATCATATGTATATACCTGAAAATGAACGGGGTACGCGGCTTTTTTGAAAAAAGCCTGGCAAAAAACTTTATATAGGGGAGTATGGGATGGATTTTGTCTGTGCGAGGCTGGGTTTGGGCTATATCGTTGGTGCGTCACGCTGTATAGGGGAGAATACCGCTATCGTGAGGGATATTTTATCTGAAGCCTTCGTGCCTGTGCTTTTATGGAACCTTGCGCCTTATTTACGGGATCAGCCAAAACTCCAGCATCTGATCCACGTCCTCCATATGGGATTCATACAGCTCGGGCAGGGAGGTATACGTGAACAGGTAGACGCTGCCGTTCTTTGCGGTCGCCGCCTGTAGGACGCGGTAAGTATACGCCCCCAGCGTCCCGGTCCAGGTATATTTCATGCCGTGGTTGCCGTCGATGAGGATATTTTCGCTGCCCTCCACCTGCACATCCTGATACACGCTCTGGATCTCCTGCAGGTTTGTTTCCCACCATTCGTCCAATGTGGTATCCGTGTGGGGCAGATCCCACGTGGTGACAAGGACCCCCGACGTATCGGCGTTGGAATAATACGCCCCGGTCGCGCCGGTCGTTATATCCACCGTCCAGTCCTCCGGCACGAACAGCGTATAATCCGCGCCCTCTCCGGATGCCGTCTTCATTCCCGTCGGCGCGTTGGGATCCGCGTTGCACCCCGTCATAAGGAGTGCGGCGACTGCGGCTATGATAAGGATTTTTTTCTTCATGGATACCTCCAGATTGGGGATACGGCCGCTTTTGCACCCATACAGTCCGGATGCCCGCGCGCCGCAAAATATAGGAAGACTCTGCTTTTCGGTTGATGGATGCAGAGTATCTTCAAAAAAGAGGAGTTGGAATGCTGTCTATCCAATATGCATCCTCATGATATATGCTTCATTATAGAATATCTCCGGGCGGGTTTCAAGGGACAAAATGTAAACGTGGGGGAAAAACGAGGCTTTGCGCAAAAAAATCCGAAAAAATCTGAAAATCCCTCTTGACAAACCGGATGCGATGTGGTATACTCTTATCAAGAACAAATCCTAATTGAGAATGAGTATCAAATGAAGCGAAACACACTGCAAAAACGGATCATTCTGGATGCGCTGCGCGAGATGAACTGTCATGCGTCGGCAGGAATGGTATATGCAAAGATCTCCGCGGACTATCCGACGATCAGTCTCGGCACCGTCTATCGGGTGCTCACGGATGCGGCGGCTTCCGGAGAACTCCTGCGGCTCCATTTCACGACGACGGACGATCGGTTCGACATCACGCTTCCCCCGCATCCGCACGTGGTTTGTTCCCGATGCGGCTTCGTGGACGATGTGGCGATGTGCGACGGCTGGGACAGTATGGACAATGTGCTGTCTGCCGGACGCGATCCGGATGCGCCGTTCCACCTGACGGGCTGCACCATCGAATGGGTCGGACTATGCGCCGCGTGTCAGAAGGCAATTGCGGCGGAAGCGTCACAAAAGGAAAGCGAAGCGGCGGAACGGGATCCCGCGTAGATCCGCTGTCGGCAAGGCAGAAGGCAGAAGCAGAAAAAGAATCCCGCAAAAAAACAACAAATACAGGCGAAATGCCGCAGAGTAAAAAGGAGAATAAGCTATGAAAAAGTGGAGATGCACCGTATGTGGAGAAATCGTGGAATCCGAAACCAGACCGGAGAAATGTCCCGTATGCAAGGCCCCGGGCGAGAAGTTTGTCGAGGTTAAGGAAGAAGCGATGACCTGGGCGGCGGAGCACGTAGTCGGACTGGGCAAGGCAGCGGACGTACCGGAAGAGATCATCGAGGGTCTGCGCGCGAACTTCCAGGGCGAATGCAGCGAGGTCGGTATGTACCTGGCAATGGCGCGGGTCGCACATCGTGAAGGCTACCCGGAGATCGGTCTGTACTGGGAAAAGGCGGCATACGAGGAAGCGGAGCATGCGGCAAAATTCGCGGAGCTGCTCGGCGAGGTCGTCACTCCGTCCACGGAAAAGAACCTGACAATGCGTGTGGAAGCGGAAAACGGCGCAACGGCCGGCAAATTTGAGCTGGCAAAGCTGGCAAAGCAGCACAATCTCGACGCGATCCACGACACCGTACACGAGATGGCAAAGGACGAAGCAAGACACGGTCGTGCGTTTGCGGGCCTCCTGAAGCGGTACTTTGGAAAGTAAGACAGAACATTCGGAGGGCATCGAAATGAAGAAATATGAATGTCCGTGCGGCTACATCTACGACCCGGCAGAAGGCGATCCGGAAAACGGCGTAGCTCCCGGCACCCCGTGGGAAGACGTACCGGAGGATTGGGTATGTCCCACCTGCGGTCTCGGCAAGGACGCGTTCACGGAAGTCGAGGAATAAAGGAATAGAGAAAACCCTCTGTCACGGGCTCCCATTCTGTGGCGGAGGGCTTTCTGTTGCCTATACTATTTTCCCGGCGCGAAGAGCTTTCGCTGGATCTCCGCCGCGGCGTTCTTGAGCAGACTTACATAATAATCCACCTCAATCTCCGTTTTGTAGCCGATGAAGCCGGAGAAGGACAGGGCGGCAATGGTCTCTCCCGCATCGGACGGGATCGGCGCCGCGGGACAGAAGCCTTCGTTTTGTGATTCGTGCTTATCGAGTGCATAGCCCTGTGCGCGGATCTTCTCTAATTCCGCGAGAAACGCCGTTTTATCTGTGATGGTTTTGTCCGTCATGCGGCGGAAATCGATGGCATCGAGCAGTTCTGAGAACAGCGGCTCCGTTAGCTCCGACAGCAGAAGCTTCCCGCAGGCACTCGCGTGAAACGGCAGGACAGTTCCGATCGGCGGCACATAGTCCACGATTTTTTCCGTGCGGGACTGTCCGAGAATATAGCACCGATCCAGTTCCCGCACCACGAGGTTCATCGCCTCCTGTTCTGCTTCCGACAGGCGCGCCATGATCAGATACGAGACCTCTTTCAGCATGAGAAGAAAGCTCTTTTTCTCTGTCACCATCGTGATTTTGTAGCCGAGCGTGTATTTCTCTTCTGCGTCCTGATACACCCAACCATAGTTGCACATGGTTTTCAAAAGGCGGAATGTGGTGGCAGAGCTGATGCCGCAGCGTTTCGCGATCTCATTGACGCCGAGCGGGGTCATATCGTCCCGCAGCAAATCCAAAATGGTCAACGCCCGCTCAAGCACCCTTACGTTCGTTTTTTCCTCCATACGCCATACACCTCCGCTGCTTCTATGATGTGCTATTTTCAGGATGCTCTGAATCCATCGAATTTTTGCGCCGAGAGCCTGAACAGATGGTTTGCAGCGCAAAAAGCAACCTGAAATCAGAGTCATTTTCATTGTACCATGATCTTGTGAACGATTCAAGGCATTCCGTGATACTACTTTATGAAAAAGCATACTGCCAAAAAATATTTTCTTTCGTGTATTGACAAAGCCGCATGGAAATGCTATAATGTAAAAATGAAATATGCATTTCAAATTTTGCGTAAGGAGTCAGCATATGAAAAAAAGTCTTGTGCTTATTTTGGCGATGCTTATCCTGTCCGCGACTGCCTGCGGCGGGAACACGCCCTCGGAATCGACCAAATCCAATGGCGAAACGGACGTGCAAACGGAATCCGTCACGGAAACAGAAGCAGTGGATCCGGTGGTAAAACGGGATTTCGACGGATACACATTCCGCTTTCTCAACGGCAACACCTCGTATGAGCACAACGCGCTTGTGATCGAGGAGGAAACCGCGGACATCATCGATAACGCCTTTTATCTCCGGAACATGCGCGTCGGCGAACGATTCAACATCACCTTTGCCGAGACCATCACCAAATCGCCGCAAGCCGACTACACCGCAAGCAGCATCGCCGGAGACCAGAGCTTCGACATTGCCACGCTGCGGATGGAATGGGCATTTCCCATCGTGGTGGAAAACCAGGCGTTGCCCTGGACACAGATTCCGAACATCGATCTCACGCAGGACTACTGGGTGCAGAATTCCCTCTCGGCATTCTCCCTCATGCACAATGTATATTTTGCTGTCAGTGCCTTTGACATCACGCACTACGACAGTGTCCGCACGTTCGCCTTCAACAAGCGGCTCATTGATCAATACCAGCTGGAATCCCCTTATGCGCTGGTCAGTGCCGGCAAATGGACACTGGATACCTACATGGAGCAGGGTATGGCGATTGCAAATGATGTGGACGGCGACGGCAAATGGACAAGCGCGGATATGTACAGCACGGACAGCAACAGCAACGTATATGTCAATACCCTGATGGCGGGCATTGGCTCTATTCTCTCCATCCAAAAGGATAAAGACGATATGCCGTACTTCAATCTGGAGGAAGAATACTACCTCAATCGGATGGCAAAGGTATCCGACATGATGAAGGAACGGCAGAACGGCTTGATTGCAACAAACGCCTTTGCGAGTGGTCATGCTCTTTTCTACAACAATCTCATCTGCACGCTGTCCGGTCTGCGCGAGATGGAGGACGAATTCGGTATCATCCCGGCACCAAAGTATGATGAGGAGCAGGCGGAATACATCAACCTGGGCGGCAGTCCGTTCTTCATGGTGATACCCGTGTTCTCAGACGATCTGGACCGCACCGGAGCCATCATGGAAGGGCTTGCGGTTGATTCCGTGGGGCTGATCGATGTGGCGTACTACGACAAGCTGCTCAAAGGAAAGACCTCCCGCGATGAAGAATCCTCCGGTATGCTCGATCTCATCTTCTCCACGCTTGAATACTACCATCCGCTCGCCAATTCCTACCTCAACGCCCCGCTGGCGGACAATTACATCTGGAACAGCAGCGATCAGATCGTCTCCTATCTCCAGTCCGTAAAGGGAAAAATCGAAAGCGAAATCGACACCGCGCTGGATACCTACAAAACCAATATGGGCATAGCCTCCGCGCAATAAACAAAAATCACACAGAAAGGCAGTGATCCCCATGCCGCATATCACCAGACTTCCGCCCGTCTCCGGCATCTTTACCCCCGATGTGTCCCCTGCTCTTTCCGAGCGACTGACCCCGTCCGCGCCGATCTCGCCCTACCTCGGGTACATCCGTCCGCAACAGGATTCTGCGGCAAAGGCAAACGGCGACAGGCTTGTCTCCGAGATGCAGGCGCAAATTCTCGCGGACTTTGAGAAAAACGAACGCTACTGCGCGGCGCATCCCGAGGACCATATCGACAAAATGGTACACGTATCGACCTTTGCCATCGTCGGCGATGTGCTCTACATGACCTATTACGCGAACACCGGAACGGACGCGGAGGATCCGGCGTACCAGGAAGCGCGGTTCGCCTTCTGTCCGATCCACGGTGCAGCGGCGGAGGACGTGACCCTCGACACCGACAAAATGGTGATTCTCCGGCTCCAGAAGGCGGGCGACACCCTGGACGGACGGCGGATCGACCGCGTATACGACACGATCCTGCTCCGTCGGGAGGACGATGCGGACACGCTCTACCTCCTGTGGACCGCCTCCACGGACGGGCTGTACTACCGCTTTTACTGCACGTACCGGATCTCCACGGCGACGCTGTCCGCGATCCGTCCGAACCGGTTCCGCGTGGGAAATGTGGAAAACGATTTCTCCATCCGCGGCATGATCGGTGCCCTCTCGGCAAACGGGCTGGCGCACAAGCCCATGTGGAGCGATATCGGGATCATGCAGAAGCTGTCCACGCGGGTGGAGAACGGGGAAACGTGGTACTACACGGGCGCGTACTCCGGAAACTTCAACTGCATCATCAAGAGCCGTGATCTCGTGACGTGGGAATACGTCGCCGCCCCCGCTTTCACAAACGAATCGCTGTGGGAGAACGCCGTATACGTGGTCGGGGACAAGTGCTGGTACTTTGTGCGTCAGGATGCATGTATGCAGGGCTTTCTCACCGCGTACGATCTGCAAACGGGAATGTGGGCGGTGCCGACCTTAGTCCGCGACGCGCAGTCCCGTTCGGATTTCATCTGGTACAACGGTGCGCTCTATCTCATCCATGCGCCGATCGACCGCAATGGGTTCGGGATTCTCCAAATCGACCGGGAAAATCCTGCCGCAAGCAAGCCGATCGCGGTAGCGGATATGCACGACAGTCTGTTCTACCCCTACACGGATCTCTACGGCGACTATGCGTACATGTCGTACACCGTGGCACGCAAGCACATTCGGCTCACGCGATTCCCGCTGGCGGCATATCTGGGATAAGGGAATCGTGGCAAAAAGGATCGTTCCGGGAGAGACAGTGGAGCGATCCTTTTTCCATCCCCTTCTCCCCATAAAGCATTTCCATCCCATCTCGCAAGAATGCGCGCCGTTCCTGCGGGATTTTTCATATCGGTTTGTGCTTGCGAACCGTGGAGGATTGTGGTATACTATTTGTAAAATCAGGAACGGTTGATCTCTGGCTGTTTTTGTGCGAATAAGCCATGTGTTTATGCTTTTCGGCGCAAAAATGCGGAGGATGCAACGTATTCTCAGAAGATAAGGGATGGAACAGCTATGTACACGGACACACAGGGACGCAAATGGTTCAAGGGAAATCTGCATACGCACACGACGGAATCGGACGGAAAGCTCTCTCCGGAGGAATGCTATGCTTTATACAGATCGAAGGGCTATGACTTTCTCGCGCGCACGGATCACTGGAAGGTAAGCGACGCCGGGGCATACGAGGGGATGCTGCTGCTCTCCGGGTGTGAATACGATTTCGGCAGCGATCCGGGCGCAGAGGGCGTATACCACATCGTGGCACTCGGCATGGAACGGGATCCGCACATCACACGGGCGATGACCCCGGCAGAGGCAGTGGAGTACATTCACGCAAACGGGGGTCTGGCGGACATTGCGCATCCGGCGTGGTCGCTGAACTCTCCGGATCAGCTTCTGCGGTACGGCAGAATTTTCGACATGACGGAAATCTACAATTCCGTATCCGGACTGCCGCGCAACGCCCGTCCGTACAGTGGGCTGATCGTGGATATGCTCGCCTCCCGCGGGTACTATCTGCCCCTGATTGCGGACGACGACGTACACTTCTACGTGCCGGGCTTTGACGCTTGCCGCAGCTTCATCATGGTGGAGGCTGAGGAATGCACGCGCGAAGCGATCCTTTCGGCAATCGCGGCAAAGCGGTTCTACGCAACGCAGGGGCCGGAGCTGTACGTGCGTGTCGAGCGGGCTGCGGAGGGCAAGGAGGGACGGATCATCGTGGACTGCTCCCCGGTCTGCGAGATTGTCTACTATTCCAACATGGTCTGGAACAACCACCGTGCGGATACGGCACAGGACGGCGAACGGCTGACCCACGGCGAATACGTCCCCCACGCCAACGACCGCTTCATCCGTATCGAGATCCGCGACGCTGCCGGCAACATGGCATGGAGCCAGATCATCGATCGTTCCCAGTGGCTGTAATAGGGGAACGGGGGAGACGAGGGAGACGGGGGGAGACGGTCGCTTTTGAAAAAGCTCCGCAAAACTTTTATTCGGGGATGGGATAAGGTTTCGTTGGTGCGGGTCCGATTGCTCACCAATCTGGTTTTGTCCGAGGCATCAGAAGATCGTTCGCGAGCGGCTGC
This sequence comes from uncultured Eubacteriales bacterium, assembly GCA_900554225.1. GTDB lineage: Bacteria > Bacillota > Clostridia > Oscillospirales > CAG-272 > UMGS1696. The sequence continues at coordinate 11,120 of USGH01000003.1, forward strand.
GGGAGCATCCGCACTCTACGGGGAGTGATTGCGCAATATCATTTTGGGGAGACGGGGGAGACGGTCGCTTAGGAGAACGAACTTGTTCGTTCCCGCTCCAGCAAAACTTTTATTCGGGGATGGGATAAGGTTTCGTTGGTGCGGGTTCTTTGATTACCAATATGGGGTGATCCGTATCCTCTTATTCAACGGCTGCTGCGCCGCTTGCACAGGCGGTTATGATCTGGCACAGGGCATTTTTCCGGACATCTCCGGCGGCGTATACATCCGGGAATGCTGTTTTTCCGGTTTTATCCGTTTCGATATAGCCGTTGTCGTCGGTGATGGGGGACAGGCCGGGAATATCCGTATTGGGGCGCTGTCCCACGGCTACAAATACGGCTCGGACGGGCAGGAGCTCGGTTCCGCATCCGCCGTCTATCCGGTTCCGGAGCCTTATGCCGATGCAGTCGCCGGGCGCATCCGTTTCCTCCGTTATCCCATCGGGAAATCGGTCTGTGCAGTATGCGACGGGCTGATACGGGGTGCGGATGGTACAGTTTTCCCGTTCCATTGCCTGTCGGACGCGTGCCGGTTCTGCGGTAAAGGCAGTTCTCCGGTGGATCAGGGTGACGTTTGCGCCGAGCTGGGACAGGTACAGTGCGTCGTGGAATGCCGTATTGCCGCCGCCGATCACCGCGACCGGTTTTCCGCGATACAGCCCGCCGTCACAGAGTGCGCAGAAGGAGACGCCGTGTCCGATGAGGGCTTTCTCCCCCGGCAGCTCCAGACCGCGCGCCCGTCTGCCGAGGCAGAGAACGATCCGCGCCCCGTGATAGGTCGATTTTGCCGTTGTGACCGTCTTTGCCGCCAGATCGATGGAAGTGATCTCCTCCGCACGAATGGCCGCGCCGCTGTCCGCCGCCTGCTTCTGCATCACGGACCAGAGCGCATAGCCGTCCGCCCCCTCCCCTGTGGAGACAAAGCCCGGCATATTCTCGATCCGCGCGGCGTACAAGAGCTGACTGTCCCCGCGATCGAGAATCACACACCGCTTACCGGATCGCGCCGCATAGATGCCCGCCGTAAGACCGGCAGCACCGCCGCCGCAGATCACCACATCAAAGTTTTCCATACTGCTCTCCTTCGCGCAAACGCATATTCCAGAACAAAACCGCTCTGTCGGAAGCATACCCGGCAAAGCGGCTTTTTATGTATCCGCGGGAAGCTGCGCCGCGCACGCACATATTTTAACACTTTATTTCGCGAAAGCACTTGCAACCCTCCCGCCGAATGTGCTATAATATCGACAGATACCTTAAGGAAAGGAAGCGCAGAAGGCGGAACAGGTGCAGAGAGAACGCGAAATTCCACCGCTGCGCATTGCAGATATGGCTCAGCCAAAAAGAGATAAAAAGAAGGATTATTTGTTTCAGGCGATATTGACGCTGGAGACCGTGGACGACTGCTACAATTTCTTCGAGGATCTTTGCACCATCAAGGAAATCGAGGAAATGGCGAAGCGGATGTGCGGCGCGAAGATGCTGTCGGACAACAAAATCTATACGGAAATCACCGAGGCCACCGGACTGTCCACCGCCACCATCAGCCGTATCAACCGCTCCCTCCGGTACGGCACAGACGGCTACAGTGCGGTCCTGGAACGGCTCGGCAGCACGCCCGGTCCGTATGACACCGATGAGGACGCCGGCACAGAAGCCGCAAAGGAGGACAAATGATGTCAATGGACGGATATGCCACGCTTGCCCCCGTGTACGACAGACTGAACGAGGACATCGATTACGACAGATGGGCAGACTATATCGCAAGCCGGTTTGAAACGGAATTTCGCGGAGAGGGCAAGCCGTCCCTGCTGCTGGAGCTGGGCTGCGGCACCGGATCCATGACGCGCGCCTTGTGCAAACGGGGATTCGATATGACCGCGCTCGATATTTCCGAGGAGATGCTCTCCGTCGCCGAGGCAAGACTGCGGAGTGAGGGAATCGAAAACGTCCTCTGGCTCCACGAAAGCATGACGGATTTTGAGCTGTACGGCACCGTGGACGGCGTGGTCTGCTGTCTCGACGGGATCAATCATCTCACCGGGCGGGACGAGCTTGCCGATTGCTTCCACCTTGTCGCGCAGTATCTCAATCCCGGCGGACTCTTTCTCTTTGACGTCAACACCCCGGAAAAATTCCGCACCAGATACGCCGACAACGACTACCTTCTGGAGCGCGACGGCGCGGTGCTGTGCTGGTCCAACCGCCTTTCCAAAAAGGGCGACACGTGCGATTTCTACCTCACCGTGTTCGAGGAGCAGGAATCCGGTCTGTACAAACGCTCCGACGGCGTGACCCGCGAACGCTGCTACGGGATGCGCGCCCTTCAGAATCACGCCAAAGCCGCCGGACTCACGTGGGTCTCCTGTCACGGTGCATGGGATGGCAGCGCACCGGCGGAGGGATGCGAGCGGTGGTACATTACGCTGCGGAAGGACTGAAGCCGCACTCCCTGCACAAACGGAGCTTTCTTTTCACGCGCCAGCCCGCTGCAATGCTCCTGTGTGCGGCATTCTCCGCAGTCGTCCCCCTCCCCCTGTGGACAAACCGAAAAAATCCCGCTCCGCGGACTGCACGATCCGTAGGGCGGGATTCTCTGTTTGTATGGGGGGATGCTCAGTGCTTCTTCGATACCACGTATGCGGCACCGGCGGAGACGAGAAGAACCACTGCGGAGATGGCGAAATCTGCCGTCTTCGGGGCTTCTACCACTTCTGTGGCTTCCTCGGCAGTGGCAACGACCTCTGCTTCGGTCTCAATCTCGACTTCCTTTACGAAGATCACTTCCACGTAGTCGGCGTTGACGCTCTTGACCACGTCGCCGGCATTGGCGTCACGGTTGAAATCCTCGGAGGTGGTGACGGCGATGACGTGCTTGCCCGCTTCGAGCGTGATGGTCAGCTCATAGGTGCGGAACTCTTCTCCGTACAGCTCCGGCAGCTCGTCCATGTTGATCTCGACCTCGTAGCGTTCGCCGTCCACCAGGATGTCCGCCTTTTTGGTGTCGCCGGCATTGGTGTCATAGCAGAACGCGATCTTGTATACACCCGTCTTTTCAAGATCGATCTCCGGGAAGGTAACGGTGGACGCCATCTGCGGCGCATCGTTCGTACCGCCCAGACCGACGATCTTACCGTTCGACGCGATGGAAACGTCCTGGATATTGCCATCCTTATATTCCTTGGCGGCTCCGGTGATTTCTCCGTCTTCACATTCAAAATGGTACAGCACATCGTCCGCGCAGACCACTGTGCAGAGGGTGAACAGCAAAACCGCACACAATACGGCAGTGAGAATTTTCTTCATGGTCATATTCCTTTCGGTGTGGTGATGATTTGTCGTTCGCAGGTCGTCCCGTGCAGAACTCCCACATTTTGTATGGTATGAAAAGTATAGCACGTTCACGCAGATTTGTCAAGGATTTTGCGTAATATTTTCATAATTTTGTCATGAATTTTCTGAGAATACGCATATTACACAACTGTATCGCAACGATTTGCACGGCGATCGTCGGCTCCGCGCCGTTTGTTGTCCCCGCAGCGCACGATGGATGGGCTATGGCAACAAAGACAATTGCGCACCGCGGCACCCTGCTTTTTTATCGCGGCGGAAAATTTCCATAAAATTCACCGGATCCTGTCCCGTGCGCCATGGTTGTGTGGTATACTATAGGAAAAATCCGCTCATGAAGGAGGCTTCTTTCCATGAAAAAGTATCTGCTCGCTCTCGATGAAGGCACCACAAGCGCGCGGGCGATCCTCTTTGATCGGTACGGCGGGATCGTTGCCATGGCGAATCAGGCGATCCGACAGATCTATCCGCAGCCCGGCTGGGTCGAGCAGGATCCGATGGACATTTACGCCGCGCAGGTGGCAGCTCTGACCGAATGTGTCGCCAAAAGCGGGATCCACCCGGACGAGATTGCCGCGGTCGGGATCACGAATCAAAGGGAAACGGCACTTCTGTGGGAACGGGCGACCGGCACGCCTGTATCTCCCGCGATTGTATGGCAATGCCGTCGGACGGCAGATCGCTGCACGGCTCTGTACGACGAGGGCTATGCCGAAATGATCCGCGCGAAAACGGGACTGCGCCCGGACGCGTATTTTTCCGCCACTAAATGGGAGTGGATCTTCCGCGAGCACCCCGATCTGCTCCGGCGGGCGCAAAAGGGAGAGCTGGCAGCCGGAACGGTCGATACGTGGCTTGCCTGGAAACTCTCGGACGGCAGGATCCACGTCACCGACCGCACCAACGCCGCGCGTACCATGCTCTACAACCTCCACACCGACACGTGGGACGAGGAGCTGCTCCGGCTGTTCGGGATCCCGCACTCCGTTTTGCCGGAGGTACGCTCGTCCGGGGAGGTATACGGGGAGATTGCCATCCTGGGAACGCCCGTACCGCTTGCCGGAATCGCCGGGGATCAGCAATCCGCGTTGTTCGGGCATCGCTGCTTTGCCCCCGGAGATGCGAAAAACACCTACGGCACCGGCTGCTTCCTCCTCATGCACACCGGACAGACCGCCGTGGACAGCGGATGTGGTCTGCTCACCACCGTCGCGGCGGGAGAAGCGGGCAGACCGATGGAATATGCCCTGGAGGGGAGCGTCTTTGTCGGCGGGGCGGTGATCCAGTGGCTGCGGGACGAAATGCGCCTGATCGACCACGCCGCGCAGTCCGAGGAGGTGGCGAAAAGCGTATCCGATACGGGCGGGGTGTACATCGTGCCGGCATTCACGGGTCTGGGTGCGCCGTACTGGGATCCCCACGCCAGAGGGACGATCACGGGACTGACCCGCGGCTCCGGCAGAGCGCATATTGTCCGTGCCGCACTGGAATCGATCGCGTACCAGACAGAGGATGTGCTTGCCGCCATGCGCGCGGATGCTGCCTATCCGCTTTCGGCACTGCGGGTCGATGGCGGTGCGTCGGCGAACGATTTTCTCATGCAGCTCCAGTCCGATCTCTCCGGTGTGCCTGTTCTGCGCCCCCGGATCACCGAAGCGACTGCGTGGGGTGCTGCTTGTCTTGCCGGATTGGGCGTTGGCTTCTACCGCACGCGGGACGAGATCCCGGAGAATCGGATCGCCGCCCGGTTTGCACCGCAGATCGACGATGGAGAACGCGCACGGCGGATACACGGCTGGCAACGCGCCATCGCGGCGACACGAACGACAGAATGACGAGGTAACAAAAAATGTCCTACATTTCTCTTTCCATCCCCTCCACGGACGGCAGCCATCGACTTGCCGCGCGGGTCTATCTGCCTGCCCCGGAGACTGCCGTGATCGGGTATTTTCAGGTGGTCCACGGCATGGCGGAGCATATCGGGCGGTACGATCGCTTCCTCGCCGACCTTGCCGCACGGGGCTTTATCGCCTTCGGCCACGATCATCTCGGTCACGGACACACGGTCTCCGACAGTACGGAGCTGGGGCATATCGCGGACAAAAACGGCTGGCGGCTCTTAGCGGACGATGTGGCGGCGGTGCGCACCCATGTGATGGCGGCGTATCCGGCAAGGGTACCGTATCTGCTCATGGGTCACAGCATGGGCTCCTTCGTCGTGCGCACCGCGTCGGTTCTCCACGGGGCACCGGACGGGCTTGTCGTCATGGGAACAGGCGGTCCGAATCCTCTGTCCGGGATCGGACTTTGTGTGATCCGGCTGGTAAAAGCACTGCGCGGCGGCAGGTATCGCTCGGCATTTCTCGAAAAGCTGACGTTCGGCACGTATGACCGCGGCTTCTCCGGCGACGGCGGCAATCTCTGGCTCAGCGCGGACGGTGCCAATCGGGACGCATACCGTGCCGATCCGCTGTGCGGGTTCCGTTTCTCCGCCGCCGCCATGGAGGATCTGGTCCGGCTCCAGCGATTCGCGAACCGTAAGGCGTTCTTCTCCGGCATGGGCGACACACCGGTGCTGCTTGTGGCCGGCGGCGACGATCCGGTGGGCGATCACGGACGCGGGGTCACGGCGGTGTATGAGCGGCTGCGCAAGTCCGGTACCCCGGCGGAGATGAAGCTGTACAGCGGTCTGCGCCACGAAATTCTGAACGAGGGCGCGGCATACGGCGAGATCACGGGGGATATTCTCGATTTCGCCCTGCGCGTGTGCCGGAAATAACGCAAAAAAACGCCGATTTCAGAAAAAATGGAGCACATTCTTAGGGATTCGCGTGCCGCCGCTGCTTAGAACAGGTGACAGGAATGCGGGTCCCTTTTCCATGGGATCCGGGACAGACGGGAGGAGCTATGGAATCCATTGACGAGGTGATGACCCGGTATATGCGGTACGTGTACGCCATTGTTTCCGCCATTCTCGGCGCGGGTCACGACAGAGACGCGGAGGAGGTCGCCGCCGATACCTTTGTCGCGTACTGGAGGACGGAGCGGTACGAATGCTCCGACGCGGGTACGCGCGCCCTGCTCGGTACGATCGCGCGCCATCTCGCCCTCAACCGAAGGGCGCATATCAAACGGCGGTACGGGATCAGTCTCCCCCTGCCGGAGGACGCGGACGAGTGGATCGCCGCCGATACGTCCCCGGAGGGATCGGTCCTCGCCCACGCCGACGCGGATATGCTTGCGGACTGCATCCGTGCCCTGCCGCGGGAGGATCGGGACGTCTTTCTGCGCAAATATTATAAGGAAGAAACCGTCGCCGAGATTGCGCGCGCCTATGGGAAAAAGCCGAAGGATATTGAAAACCGCCTGTACCGGATCCGCAAAACGATGCGGAATATCCTCATCGAACGCTACGGAAAGGAGAATGTGCTATGAAGGTCCATCGCCGCGGAGAAAGTCCCTGGGACTGGGAGAAAAGCCCCCTTTTGGACGCGTGTGCCGCCGTATTTTCAGAGGAGCACAGCGATGATCCCCTGCCGGAGGGGGAAGAGGAGCGGATACGCCGCCGGGTACACGCCGCTCTGGATCCCGCCGTGAGATCGCGTCAGAGGGTCCGTCTGTCCCGTTTTGCCGCACCGGTCGCCGCCTGTGTCCTGATCGCCGCCGCCGGGATCACCACGTATGCCGTCAGTCCGACCGTGCAGCATACGGTGCAGAGCGCGGTCACGACGGTGGTGGAGGCGGTGAAGGCCGTGTTCACGAAGGAGGAGCTCCTCGTGGATCCGTATGCCGAAACGATCGACGCCGCCGGAGCGAGCGATACGGTGACGGTGACGGTGGAAAAGCTGGTGCGCGACTGGGAGAAATCCCTCTTGTACGTCCGTCTCCACCGGGATACGCCCTTTGCCGGGGACATTCTGGCGTGCGCCTCCCTCTCGGTCACAGACGCGGACGGCGCCGTCCTCTATCGCCGGGTCACGACGGATTTCACAAAAGCGGCCCTTGCCGGGGATGTGTTGTGTGCGCTGACGGAGGGACAACGCGACGTGGAGCTGCACCTCCCGGTATCGTTCCCGTCGGGCGGGACCTACACGCTCGCCATCGAGGGTCTGTGTACGATCACGGACGAGACGACGCCGGGGGAGCCTGACAATCTCCGGCTCGCGGTATCGGCGCCGTATTGTGACCGGGTGGAGGTCGCCTTTGATCTCGCCGCGCTGCCGGAGGAGGGACTGCCCGTGACGCGCCTGTGCGAAAATCTTCCCTTTACCGTGGACGGCAGCGACTACATCCTCGTGCGGTGCGAAATGACGCCGCTGTCGATGGAGCTTCTGCTCGCCGACACGTCCACGGATGCAAACGAGCCGGACACCGTGACGTACAACGGCTACACATTCCGCACCCTCGAGCGGTTTCGGTATTTCCACGAGCCGTGGCTCTACCCGGAGGAGATGCGCGAAACGTATCCGGACACGAAATCCCGGCGCGAGGCGTATCTTTACACGCACGAGGGGCAGGCGGCGCGTCTGTCCATCCTGCAGGTCCATTCCGCCGAGCTGCTCTACGAAACCGCGGACGGCACGCTCCGCTACGCGCATTCCAGCATCGCCTACGTCTATGAGGACGCGGAATACACGGGCGGCGCGGCACTCCGGATACGCGTGACGTTCGACGAGCCGTACAGTCCGGAGGAGATCCGCCGGATCCTCGTGCGCTGCGGCGAAACGGATACGACGCTGTGGGAGAACACCTCGCCCGCCCCGGACGCGGGGTCACGGCGGTATACAAACGAGTGCGCAAGTCCGGTACCCCGGCGGAGATGAAGCTGTGCAGCGGTCTGCGCCACGAAATTCTGAACGAGGGAGCGGCATACGGCGAGATCTCCGGGGATATTCTCGATTTCGCCCTGCGCGTGTGCCGGAAATAAGCGAAAATTCCTCAGGGCTTCGCGTGCCGCCAAGGACAGGGATGCTTTTCCATGGACCCGGATGTACTGCGGCAAGACGGATACGATGCCGGGGGAAAATGCCTCCCCGCTTCCGGAGACGGGGGAATACTACAGGAAAGAAATACGCTGCTCGAAGGAGGATTCGGGCGGCGTTTTTCTTATGGGGGATTCCGGAAAGTGCGTATTTTTCAGGGAAACTATTGCAATTTGCCTGTTTATGGCGTATACTATAGATAAACTGTGTACATGCGGAAAATGTCTCCGGGGAACGACCTTCGGGAAACACATTCCGCACATACGCGCAGAAATCCACTTTGGAAGGACGTCATCATGAAACGCACGACTGCTCTGCTCTCCCTCTTTCTGACCGTTCTGCTGCTCGCGGGTCTTTTCCCCGTTTCGGTACAGGCGGCAGACGATCCGTTTCCCGACGAATATGCAACCCTTCTCGATGAAAGCGTACTGGAAACCACCTTTGCCGAGAAAACAAAGGGACTATTCCTCAGCGAAGAGCTGTCCGAATACGCCTACAACGCCATCCGGTACCATATCCGGTCGAAAACGAACGACTATCGTGTGGCGAAAAACCTGTTACAGCTATACAAAAGTGTAGACGGCAACGTCATTTTCTTCTTTGACGGCTGTAGTGCCAACCTCAAAGGAAGCGTCCCCGTAAAAAGCGGCTACAGTTATGACGTAAAAAAGAACCGCTACAATATGAGTGCCGTCTGCCTTGTGGTTCGTGCGGATCAGGAAGGACGACCCTTCATTGCCTATGCCACAAAGGACGCGGCTACCATGGCGGACAACGTGCGCAAGGAGTCCTTGAACGGCGGCACACCCGTCTCCATCACCAAGGACGGCATCTACAATATCCTTGCTGTGAACCACCAGGGAAAGTACGGTGCGCTGAACATCCAGACCACAGCGGGCAGCGGTGTACGGTGCAGTGAAAAAGGAGCCAGTGCGCTCAACGCCAGAGGTTCCGGGATCAACATCCATTCCCGCGGCTATGGCGATCCGAACCTGATCAAAAACACGACCCGCTCCTCCACCGGCTGCTTCAACATCGGCAGGAAGAAAAACAATGACGACTTCAACGCCTTCATGTATGCCTCTACCGGATTGAAAAATGCGTATACGAATACCTTCACGAAAACAAAAACCTCTCTGGGTGTAGCACTACACTCTACCGTTGGTATCACCATCGTGGACCGCTCCAATTACATAGAATCCCTCAAGGTCATCTATGGCGACGACAATCCCTCCGCCAAGGGGGCAAAAACCGCGGACCAGATCGTATCCGCCATCACGGCAGGCTCCGTACAGTGGCATAACGACATCGTGACCGGCAGCGGTGTGCATACCCTGCGCATTACCTCTCCGGCGAACCGTGCCACCGTGGACTGCAAAAACGGGCTGTCCTTAAACTGGCTCCCGGCAGAGGATGCCGCGCAGTACCACATCACCGTGGAGGATCTGACCGGGCTGGAGGGTCAAAAGGGTCCATATGCCGGATACTTCATCTATGACGGCACGAAAACCTCCCGCACGATACGCCAGTTCCGCTATCCAACCGCGCTCGGCTCCTATGTAAACAACGGCACCTTCATAAACGGGCATCGCTATAGGATCACCATCGATGCCTATGACGAAAACTACGTGCCGCTTGCCAAAGGAGAGATCACGATCACGGCAAAATGGACGGAAGAGGAAGCACCGACCGTCTATACGCCCTCGCGCGACATCATTCTGCTGCTGGACGGTTCCGGATCCATGAGCGATACGGCGTTTGCGGAAATGCTGTCTGCCGCAGAAGCCTTCGCGGAGCAGGTGCTGACCGATTCGGGGAAAACGCGCATCGCCATGGCAGCCTTCGGAGACGATCCCGCGATTTTCTTCACGGCAAAGAGCGGCGATTCCGGTTTCTATGACAATCTGACCGATATTCGTGCGGCACTGGCAAACGGCTACCGGGACTACGGCATGACCCCGATTTCCGATGCGCTGCTGCGTGCGGAAGAAAAATTGGCGGACATCACCGCCGAGCGCAAGATCATTCTGCTGCTCTCCGACGGCGATGCAAACGAATATTCCGCCGCGGCGGCAAAATACGGCACGTCCGGTCCGTACAGCTACTCTGCCTCGAACAACGCATACAACATTGCCGCGCACCTTGTGAACGACGACGACATCTATATCTACACGCTTGGCTTTGATCTGTGGGAGGGCGGCGATGCGGAGCAGCTTTTGCAGGGGATCGCCGATCTGCACGGCTGCACCTACACGGCAGTGAAGGATGTATCTGATCTGCGCTTCAGCTTTCTGGAAAACGCGGACGATATTCGCCTCAACGGCAGCCAGATCCTCATCAGAATCGCCTGCCCCGTGGAGGTATATGTCTCCTATGCGGACGAAATTCTCTCCTCCGATCCCGCATACCCGTCCTATGCCACGAGCTTCGGCACACTGGAGGTTGACGATGCGCATGAGGTGAAAACGCTCCGTCTGGACGCTTCCAGAGTATATGAAACGCACATTTACGGCACGGGCGACGGCGTGATGCAGATCACGGTGGAGTATCCCGGTACGGAAAAGGAATCGATCGTATTCACGGATGTTCCGGTCACAACGGATTCCGCATTCCTCTATGAAACCGGCACCGGCAAGGTGACGCTGTACGTGGACAACGACGGTGTGGAAGGCTACGATACGGAGCTCCGCGGCACCCGTTTCCTCAACGGAGAGCGCACGCCCGATACACATCCCGACAACGACCGCGACCGGGACGACGACCGCGGCACCAATCCCTTTGGCGACGGCACAATGCCCCGGCTGTTCCGTGTGACAATGCGTGTCGGCGAGGGCGGAGCCGTGAACGTTCCGGATGCCTTCACCATTGCGTTTGGTGCCACACGCACGATACGGATCACACCGAACGACGGCTATACGGTCGCAGCGGTTGTGGTCAACGGCAAGAGCGTCGGTGCGGTGACGGAATATACGCTCACCCCGGCGGTTGGCGACAGCACCGTGGAGGTCACGTTTGCCCCGATCGGGAACTAACCCCGCCCCCAAATCCCCATGGTCCCCGGACTGTGGGGATTTTCCCTTTTCCAAATTTCCAGTCCTTTTTTCCAAACCTATTGCAAATCTGTACAAACTCTGGTACAATAAGAATGCGCTGCTCATTCGGCTGTCTTTGCATAAGCCCGACCGGCGCATTCTTGGAATGACGCTGCTATACGGAGCTGCCTTTGCACAAAAGCACCCGATTCAGCGCAGGCTAAGCATACATCTTATCAAACAAAGGAGATACCACCATGGGTGAAGATAAAATCGTAGCGTCCGTCGGCGGAAAACCGATCACGGAAGCGGACGTCAGCCGGGAAATTGCCAGAATGGGTCAGCGGGGACAGAGCTACAATACGCCGCAGGGCAGAGCGATGGTTCTCGAACAGCTCATCAACAAGCGCCTCTTTTTACTGGACGCACAGCGCATTCTGTACGAAAGAGAGCCTGCCTTCAAGGAACAGCTCCAGGCGATCAAGGAAGAAATGCTCACCAGCTACGCGGTACAGAAAGCCGTCGAGAGAGTGCGCGTGACCGAGGAAGAGGTCAAGAAATACTACGAAGAAAACAAGGACAAATTCGTGTCCGGCACCAACTATAACGCCAGCCACATTCTGGTCGATTCCGAGGACAAGGCGAACGAGCTGCTCGGTCAGATCAACGCGGGCGAGATCACCTTTGAGGATGCCGCACGTCAGTTCAGCACCTGTCCGTCCGGCAAACAGGGCGGCGAACTGGGCGATTTCACCTCCGGGCAGATGGTTCCCGAATTTGAGAACGCATGCGCCGCGATGGAACCCGGTCAGACCACCGGTCCGGTCAAGACGCAGTTCGGCTACCACATCATCCGGCTGAACAAGAAGGAAGAAGGCGGCGACGTCAAGTATGCCGACATCCGGGAGGAGCTGACGGAAGCCCTCCGCGGGGAAAAGCAGCAGGCGGCGTACCAGAGCAAGATCAACCAGCTCAAGCTGCTCTATCCTGTGGACAAGCTGTAAAACCGCAAAAAAACACCGGGAAAGTCTCGAAAAAGGCTTTCCCGGTTTGTTTATGATTCAGAACAGTGCCTTGATCCCGTAGGACACGATCGACATGATGAGTCCGGCAGCGATCACGCCGGCAAAGATTGCGGGAATCGCGTGCTTCCACTTCAGGCGGAATACCGCGGCAACCAGCGCACCCGTCCACGCACCGGTACCGGGCAGCGGGATCGCCACAAGGACAAACAGCCCGAACGCGGCGTACTTTTCTAAGACATCGCTTTTCGACAGTGCGCGCGCCTCCAGCTTTTCCGCGATCCTTTTGAAAAATCCCTCCCGGGTCTTCATCCAGTCGAGGATCTTACGGATGAAGAGCAAAATGAACGGCACCGGAACCATATTGCCGAGAATCGCCGTGAGCAGTACCGGCAGCAGCGACAGTCCGGCGGCGACGCCATATGGCACGGCACCGCGCAGCTCGATCACCGGAACCATAGACATGCCGAATACGATCAGATATTTGGTAAAAATGGACATTGGTGGAATCGTTATATCCTTTCAAAGCATATTTTCTGTGCGGCTCTGCATCCGTAACCGTTATACAGCATCTTCCGGTCTCTCCGGTGTGGTCGTATGCTCCGCCGCGGAATCGAGCCAGAGCGACCGGATGGAACCGTTTTTCACATAGGTATCCGTCTTGTCCCGCAGCACCGCCGTCTCGATCCCCTCCTCCGTCTGACAGCTCACAACGGTGTCCGTCAGATTGCGGATCGCTAAGGACGGCTTTTGCGGGAGCGTATCCCGTTCCGTGTGCCGTAGGAAGCCGTCGATGCGGACGCCCTTCGGGATCGATTCGCACACGATCAGCCCCCGCTCCCCGGATTCCATCGTTGTCCATACGTGCATATTCCGGATCGTCACGTCCGAGAGCAGTCCCGCGCCGCGCGGATATTCCGCTTCTGTCACAAGCGGTGTCCGGCAGTAGCGCGCCCCGTCGATGTTGATGGCAAAGTGGCGGCACCCGACATAGACGTTCTCGATGGTGATCCGGCGGATGGGGGAGGTCACGCTGAGCATCCGGAACGCCGTATAGCAGTCCTCGGCAAAGACCCCGCGAATCACCACATCCTCGATCGGACCACGGCAGAGATCGAAATTCTCCAGCCGCTCCATGGAGTCGTCCGCGTTCAGGGCAATGAGATCGTCGTTGGTCTGTCCGGGAGAGGCGGTGATGTTCTCGATCAACCCGTCGTACACGTGGCCGCCGAAATGGAGTCCGTCCTGATTGAACGCCGCCTTTTCCGCGGAGAAGCGGATATTCCGGATCGTAAAATGGGACAGGCGCGCCATGCGGATATAATACACGGTGGAATTGCGCATATCGAGATCCTCCAGCGTCAGTCCCGTCACCCCGACGAAATTGAGGGTGGAGCCGGACCATGCCTCGGGCGCAAAGAGATCATCGGGCTTGTTGTTGTTCCTGCCGTCGTAATTGCCGTCCCAGATGCCGCCCGTCACGGTGATATTCCGGTTGCCGGAGACGGGATCGGCGTTTGTGAGGAGAAAATCGCCGCGCTTTTTCGGCTTTTTTTCGCAGAGGAACAGGCGCGCCCTGCCGTCACAGAGGATATGCGTATCGGAATGGACGCGCAGCGTGTCGCCGACGCGGTATGCGCCCGCGGGAATATACACCGTCGCCGCACCGGAATCGAGTGCCGCCTGGAGCGCGGGCGCGTCGTTTGCCGAGCCGTCGCCGAGAGCCCCGAAATCGCGGACATTGCAGATCGAATACTTCATGTTCTTTTCCTTTTTTGAAATGCGAAAAGCCGCATCTCCATTGCTCTGCATCCGCCATGAGGTAGAGATAAAATGGATGGTGCGGCTTTCCTTGTGATACCGTATAAAATCGTTCTTTTCGCAAGCACGCACACGTTGACCGTCAGGTGCTTACGCATCGATCCGTCACGTGCTTACGCGTTACGCGTTGATGGAATAGATCACGTCTGCGTTCATCTGGATCGAGCCGGCGTTTTCCTCCAGCATCGCCGTGTACGCGTTGCTGCGCAGTGCTTCATCGGCATCGCAGACCCAGCTCGGTTCGCCCTCGCCGACGTAATACATGATGTGGTAGCCATAGGTGGTCTCGACGATGCCGTGATCGCCCGGCTTGCGCGCGGTATCAAAGAGCCAGTCGTTGAACTCCGTGACCATTTCGCCGGGAGATACGTTTTCATACAGTCCGCCGGTCGTCACGGAGCCGGTATCGGTGCTGTATTCGGTGACAAGCGTCTCAAAGGTGTCGAGCGCGAACCCGGCATCCTCCCACGTCTTGTACACCTCGTCCGCCGTTGCCTTTGCATCGTCATAGGCGTCGGTACCGATCAGGATATGGCGCACGGTTCTGGTCGGCGTTTCGTCCCGGTACGCGCCCTTCACAAGGAAGTAGACGGAATAGGACGTGCCGCCGCTTTCGGTGATGATCGTGGTGTCTCCCGGATTGGCGGAGAATGCCCAGTCGCTGGCTTCGTTTCCGGCGGAGGCGGTCAGATGGGTGACGTTGCAGCGGGAGGCGAGATCATCCGCATCCTCCTGTGTATAGCCGAGATCGTCCACGGCATAGGCGGCGATGGCGGCGGTGAAATCCTCCGCGGTCGTGGCGGACGCGATGGTGGCTGCCGCTTCCTCCGCCTTCGCGGCTGCATCGGATACGCTGCCCACCGGATTGCCGTCCGCGTCCTTCTCCATCAGATCGTTCTGCTTGATCGTATAGGTGATGAGATCCACGCCGTCATAGGTGGTTTTGTTTTCCTCGTAATAGGCTTCGTAATCCGCCGTGGTGTAGGACAGACCCGCGTCGAATTGGGCGGCGTATTTGGAGGCAAGCGCGGTCAGGTGGAGACAATCGCGCACATCCGCCTCCTCCACATTGCCGCCGAACACCGTCATCAGGAAGGTCTGGAGCGTATACCCCTCCGCCTGCGCGTTTTGTGCCAGCGCGGCGACGCTTGCGTCAATGGAGGCCTCGTCGTCCGCGTCCACGGTCATACCGGCGGCATTTGCGGCTTCACAGAGGGAGAGGATCTCCTTCACATAATTCGCGGACATCGCCGCCATGTAGTCGAACCACGTTGCCTCATCGGAGTAATTCTGCGATTTCAGGGATTTCGAGGTATCCAGTCCGTAGTACGTCGAAAGCACGCTGGCGTAGGACTGATAGCTGCTGTAGAAGAAGTAGGTCATCATCGCGCCGTTGACCTCGTAATGCTCGCTGGACAGCGCGACGGTCTTTTTCATCGACGCATTCGAGGTCGATGTGTTCGCGTAGATCGCCAGTCCGACGACCACTGCGGCAACGACGACGACGGCTATGATGATGAGGATCGTGTTCCGCCGGGTCTTTTTCGGATCGGCGGAGGCTTGTACATTTTCGTTCATGAAAAATCGGTTGCTCCTTTCGATGGATCCTCCCCATAGCAGAGGAGGCACACTGTCCATATTATACCATATTTTCCGGAGCAATGCAATTCCCTCCCCGTTTTTTCTGTGGTTTTTCGCGGAAAGTTTTGTGTCGGGCAGGTGAAAACAGGGATGGCACACGCTCCTGCCCGTTTTCTCCGCTCACGCGCGCAAAACCAACACTGCCGGTAGAATAATTTATCTACGATTCATATGTGCGGTGGGTTTTCATACGCGCCGTTTTCTGGTATACTATAGGCATAGACGCGCATTGTCGGAGGACACACCCAAAGCGACGGATGCGGCGTTATTCTGATGAGGATGGATTACATATATGGTAACAAAATTGTCTGAGAACATACGGAAATTCCGCAAGGAGCGGGGACTGACCCAGGAACAGCTGGCGGAGGTGCTGGGCGTGACGGTCGGTGCGGTCTACAAATGGGAGGCGCGGCTTTCGCAGCCGGAGCTGTCGATGGTCATGGAGCTTGCGGATTTTTTCGACACCTCCGTGGATGTGCTGCTCGGCTATGAGATGCGCGACAATCGGCTGGAGGTCTGTCTCGCGCGGCTGAAGAAATACCGGGATCAGAAGGATCCGGCGGGGCTGTTGGAGGCGGAAAAGGCACTGAAAAAATACCCGAACCATTTCGACATCGTATACTACAGCTCCGTCCTGTACGGCGCGTTCGGCATGGAATCCCACGACAAAGCACTGCTCCGCCGTGCCGTAGAGCTGCTGGCGACCGCACAGACGCTCCTTGCGCAAAACCGGGACACGCGTCTGAATGCGGACACCCTGTACGGCGATATGGCAGGAATGCTTCTCATTCTGGACGAAGCGGAAAAAGCCGTGGAAATGCTCCGGTCGCACAATGCAGGCGGGATGTACAACGATCTGATCGGGATCACGCTGACCAGCGAGCTGCGCCGTCCGGAAGAAGCGATGCCGTATCTGACAGAGGCACTGTTAAACAATGTTGCCTCCCTGATCCGGGTCATCATCGGTTTTTCCGACGCATATATGCACCGGCAGCAGTATGCGCAGGCAAAGGACATCCTGCGCTGGGGGATCGGGCTGTTCCACGGATTGAAGCAGCCCGGCGTAATCTGCTTTCTCGACAAGATCGACTGCCTTTTGTACACCTGTCTCGCGGAATCCCTGTGGCGGCTGGGGGAAACCGGTGCCGCGCGCGATGCCCTGCGGACTGCCCACACGTGTGCCGACACCTTTGACGCACAGCCGAATTACGACACCTGCGCCCTACGTTTTCTCGAAGATACGGAATCGCACAGCTTATACGACGATTTCGGCACGACGGCACATAACGGCATTGCAGGCACGCTCCGTTCCATCGACAACGACGCGCTGTCCGCCATCTGGGAGGAGCTGCAACGGAAAGAGGCGGGGTCGCAGGAGGAAAGCATGGAAGGAGATGCGCGTCTATGAAAGCAGAGCGATCCAAAGTCTCCTCCCTCTCACGGGAGCTGCGGGGGCAGTTCTACGCGGGCAATCGCCTGTGCTTTGTCGTATCCGTTTTTGCCTCGCTTGCCGCCGGGAGCCTCAATCTTCTCCTGTCGTGGCTGCTCCAGCAGCTTATCGATACCGCGTCCGGGGTACAGAACGCCCTGCCGTTATCGACCTTGACCCTGCTGTGCGGCGGATTTCTCCTGCTGTGCATCGCGTTCTACCTGCTCGACTGGGCGGCAAAGCCCCGCTTTCTTGCCCGTGCCATGCGCCAGTACCGGGATTTTGCGTTCCGCCGTCTCACGGAAAAGAGCATTTCGTCCTTCCGCGGTGAGAATACGGCGACGTATCTTTCCGCATTGACAAACGACGCAGCCACGATCGAGACCAGCTATCTGACAGAGCAGATGCACATGGCGACCAAGGCTGTGACCTTCTGCGGCGCGCTGTGGCTGATGTTTTTCACCTCGCCGCGCATGACCATCCTCTCCATCGCCGTGACCGCCCTGCCGCTTGTGGCGTCGCTGTTGACAAGCGGTCGTCTGGAGCGTGCGGAAGGAACCGTATCCGAGCGGAACCGGGATCTCACCGCCGCGCTGCACGATTGTCTCGCCGGCTTTTCCGTCGTCAAGAGCTTTCAGGCGGAGCGGGAGATCTGCGCCCTGTTTGCCGCGCACAACCGGGAGCTGGAGACGGCAAAGGAGCGGCGCGACCGGATCCGCACCATGATCGCGATGAGCGGTGCCGTCAGTGCCATTTTTGCGCAGCTTGCCGTATTTGTGACGGGCGCGTATCTCGCTCTATCCGGCAGCGGTCTGACGCCGGGCAGCGTGATCCTCTTTGTGAACCTCATGAATTTCACCATCGATCCGATCTCCGCGTTGCCGGGCTTCCTCGCCGCGCGCAAGGCTTCTGTCGGACTGATGGAAAGGCTTGCGGACGCGCTGAACAGCCATACGCCCGCCGCCGGTCATGCGCTCGTACCGGAGCTGCGCCACGCCATCACGCTGCACGACGTATCGTATGGCTATCGTGCAGACCGGGAGATCCTCCACCGCCTGTCCGTCTCCTTTGCGGCGGGGAAAGCGTATGCCATTGTCGGTGCGAGCGGCAGTGGAAAATCCACCCTGCTGCGTCTGCTCATGGCGTCCGGCGGCACCTACGGCGGCAGGATCACCTACGATGGCACGGAGCTGTCCGAGATCGCGCCGGAATCCCTGTTCGGCATGGTTTCCGTCATTGAACAGAACGTCTTTGTGTTCAACGCGTCGATTCGGGATAATGTGACCATGTTCCGCGATTTTCCGCAGGCAGAGGTGGACAGCGCGCTCTCCCACGCCCATCTGACCGAGCTGATTGCGGCAAGAGGCGCGGATACGCTCTGTGGGGAAGGCGGGGGCGGACTGTCCGGCGGGGAAAAGCAGCGGATCTCCATCGCACGCGCCCTGCTGCGCAGGTCCTGTGTCCTTCTCGCCGATGAAGCGACCTCCGCCCTCGATCCGGAAACGGCACGGCAGGTCTCGGAGGACATTCTCTCCCTCTCCGGCATCACCCGCATCGTCGTCACCCATACGCTCACGCCGTCCCTGCTGCGCCGCTATGACGGGATCCTCGTACTCAAAAACGGCACGATCGCGGAATCCGGCACCTACGATGAGCTGCTTGCGAAAAAGGGATACTTCTGCGCACTCTGTGCGGTGGAAACGTAAATTGCCCACAGCACAGGCGGTACCTCCAGCTCGCTTTTCCTCTTTCTCTTTGGATTTTTCTCCATTCTCCGCGTATTTTTTGTGAAAAACTATTGCAAAACCATTCTATTTCTGCTATACTATCATCACACGGTATTTTTGGTGCATTTCACTCTTTTTCTACATTTGTAGAGCGCACGATTTGGAGACTTTGCTCTACGTTTGCAGAACAACTATAATTGTCGCTATCCAATGCGGTCTTACGCCATCGGTATGTGGTGGCAGGAGATAGATTTTCAACAATCCAAAGGAAGGAAAACAAAGACATGAAACGCATGACAAAACTGCTCAGTCTCGTGCTCGCCGCCCTGATGCTCGTGGGGATGCTCCCGCTTGGCGTATGGGCCGCCGGGGAGACGCACACCGTCCGGTTCAACCTGAACTACAACAGCGCGCCCAAGCTGTCCGATCAGCAGGTCGCGGACGGAGATTACGCCACACAGCCGGAGGGCGTTGTTCGCGATGGCTGGCACTTCTCGTACTGGTACGTGAAACGCGGCAACAACCAGATCGAGAAATTCGACCTCGCGACCACGCCGATCACGACGGACGTGACCCTGTACGCAAGATGGACCGAGGACACCCTCGCCCGCGCGGAGAAGATGGCGCAGGGCCTGGAGCTGGCGAAGCGGATGGAGGAGAAGGAAGAACCGGATGAGGAACCTGAGGAGTCTGAGAAGCCTTCCTATGAAGAGATTATCCGCAAGCAGGAAGAAGAGCTCGAAGAGATCAAAGACCTGAACAATGGAGAACTGCCGGAGATTTCTCTGGATGAAGAGGACTACATTCCTTCTGCTATTATCGGCACCTATTCCGATGAGATCGTGCGTGACTACTCGACAGCTATCGAATCTCTGAAAGACATTGCATCACTGATGGGCTTTACCGATGTGGAAAAAGAATTTAAGGGCGAGACTACGCATACCTTCCAAAACACCATTCAGTACAGATTGCAGCAGGTGTACAAGGGTGCAGAGGTATATGGAAAGCAGCTCATCGTCACCACGGATGAAAACGGCAAGGTCACGGCTTTGACGGGCAATTATGACCCAATTTACAACATCATCGACACAACGATTTCCGTAGAGGAAGCGGAAGCGTATGCCGTGATCGCCCAGGAAGGAATCGACTGCGTGGACGAGGACGGCGGCGAACTGGTCGTGTATTCACTGGACGGCTATAATGAATACGCGTGGCTCTTTATCGGTACCGACACCGTGCTTGTCAGTGCCGTGGATGGCAGTGTGCTGCTGCACTTCACAAATATTATCACCGGGCAGCCGAAGGACAACTGGGAGCCGACGATCGGTCGGACAAACGAAAATCCGCCGACAACTTTCAATACGGCGTATGATCTGGATGAAAAAACGTATGTGTTTTATGATTCTGTCAGAAATATACTATACCATGATCTGGAGGGAAAATATCCCGGAGAGTGGAGGAATTATTACAATTCAGATCTACTAAAAGACACAGATAACGTATGGAATACGGACGGTGCAAAAAAAGTAATTGATCTCTATAAACTTTTAAGCGGTACTTACGACTACTACCTGAATACTATAGGTCTTTTATCCTACGATGGAAATGGCGGGCAAATCAGTGCATTTGTGAACGATAACTTCGACTCCGGCAACAATGCTTTTAATCACGGACCATTCCTCGTTAATCAAAAGAACATCACTCACCTGGCTTTTGGGAAAAATGAAGGCTTAACCTATGATCTTGTTGGACATGAGTTTACACATGCAGTACAGCATGGATTGATTCCCGAAATTGCATACAGCGGGGAATCAGGCGCATTAATGGAAGGCTATTCTGATGTAGGAGGGGAATTGGTTGAATTATATAACACCGGCTCCGCAGACTGGATACATCATGAGAACAGAAATTTGATGGATCCTACATCTGTAGGTCAATTTATGTGGGATGGAAATGAAAACCCACTGAAAATGCGGTTTGTATATCCCGAAAAATATAAGGGAACTGGTTACTATACGGGGACTTTTGACAATGGAGGGGTACATCATAACTCCACCGTTATCTCACATACGATGTATTCTATCTTTATGGCAGGTGTAGGGCAATATGAGCTGACAGAGCTTTTGTTCCGCGCATGGAGTTATCTTTACACAACCGCAAACTTTTATGATTATCGCATGGCGATGCTGGCATCTGCAAGAGATATGCATCTGTCAGAAACTAAAATTACCGCAATCAAAAAAGCTTTTGACGACGCAAACATTATTCCGGAAGGCTTCGATCAATTCTTCTTCGCAAGCGTTGATATTGATGTTACCGTAGTAGACAAAGCTCTTTATCCCATTGAAAATGCCAAGGTGCAGATCAGCAACGGGGACGGATCGATTGTTGCAGAAGCTTATTGTGACGCGGATGGCAAATGCCATATGGATATTCGATCAGGGTTGTATATACTGACAGCATCCGCAATCGGCTATAAATCCGATATGTACGCAATCAATACCTCTATTTTCGGTAAAACAACACTGTATATCAAGTTGCAGAATACCTCAAATCAACCGGATAAGATCAAGAGTGCGCTTGGTGGTGTTGTAACGGACGCATTGACAGGGGAGGCTCTTTCCGGTGTGAAAATGTATTTCCGCAAAGGCTACAACATCATCACCGGAAGAACTGCCGCTGAAACAACAACAGGAATCGGCGGTAAATATTACATTGACTCGCTGCCGTATGGTTACTACACCGTTCAACTTGAAAAAGCCGGATATATCTCTTCCTATGTAATTCTGCAAGCAGCTGCTTCAAACTGGGATGAGTCCATTCGTGAGGATGCACTCCGACAGAATCTAACGCTTTCGCCGTATCTGACCACAGACAACACGCTGCGCATTGTACTTTCCTGGGGGCAGGATCCTGCTGACCTTGACTCTCACATCACGGGCAAGCTCTCTGACGGAAACGATTTCCATGTATACTTCAGCAATAAGCAGGCAACCGATCCGAATGGAACCGTTGTGGCAAAGCTCGATATTGACGACACAACAAGCTATGGTCCAGAAACCATTACGCTTCAGTGGGCAAACGATGTAACGTATCGGTACTATATTCATCTGTACTCCGGCAACGGCACCCTATCCACTTCCAATGCCAATATCAAGGTTTACAGCGGCAGCGCGCTTCTATACAGCTTTGATGTGCCGGAAGGAAGCGGTACCTGCCGGATCTGGGATGTATTCACATTTGAAAATGGCATACTGACGCCGACCAACACATTCCGTGACTAACCCCCCCAAAAAATCCCCATGGTCCCCGGACTGTGGGGATTTCCCTTTTCCCCCGCAAATCCCCCCTTTACAACCGCCCCGTTTTGTGTTATAATCCCTATACCACATCAACCATAGGAGGCAAGATATGTCCAAATCTACCGTATATTTCACAAGCTCCCTCACACCGGATGCTGTCGTCTCTCTGTATCGGCGGCTGGGGATCAATTTGCCCGGGCGGGTGGCGGTGAAGGTACACTCCGGCGAGGAGGGCAACCAGAACTATCTGCATCCGTCGTTCCTGAAGCCGATGGTGGACGCGGTCTCCGGCACGGTCGTAGAGTGCAACACGGCGTACGGCGGCGCGCGCAACACGACGGAAAAGCATCGGGAGCTGCTCAAAACCCACGGCTGGTCCGAGATCTTCCCGGTCGATCTTCTGGACGCCCAGGGTCCGGACGCGGTGCTTCCGGTGAAAAACGGCAAGGTGCTGTCGGAGAATTACGTCGGCAAAAATCTCCTCACCTACGATTCCCTGCTCGTGCTGTCCCACTTCAAGGGGCACCCGATGGGTGGCTACGGCGGCGCGCTGAAGCAGCTGTCGATCGGCTGCGCGTCCTCGGACGGCAAGGTGTGGATCCACTCCGGCGGCACGTGGAAAACGCAGGACGGTCTCTGGAGCCACACGTGCGAACAGGACACCTTCCTCGCGGCAATGGCGGACGCGGCAAGCTCCGTCACGGATCTGTTCGCGGGCAAGGCGGCATACGTGAATATGGTGTGCAATCTCTCCGTGGACTGCGACTGCTGTGCCGTAGCGGAGGATCCCTGTATGCGCGACATCGGCATTCTCGCCTCCACTGACCCGGTTGCCCTCGACCGCGCCTGCATGGATCTCATCGAAAACGCCGACGATCCGGGCCGTGAACACTTCTTGGAGCGCGTCAACTCCCGCCACGGTCAGCGCACCATCGACTTTGCCGATGCACTGGGCGTTGGCACGAAGGCATATCAGCTCGTAAAAGTAGACTGAGGCAGCCTTCGGGTTGTTTTTGCGCTACGATTTTCCCAAAACGACAAAAAACAGCGGGATCCTTTTGCAGTCTCGCTGTTTTTTTCTGTATGATGCGCTCCCGCCGCACCGGGACTATGTCAAATCTGCACGTCCGCCCACACGGGAAGGTGGTCGCTTGCGGAGGTCGGACCGATCCCGTGACGGCGGAGCGCAACCCTGTCGTTTAAGAAGATGTAGTCGATACGGATGTTCGGATTGTCCGTCGGGAAGGTGCATTTCCGGAAATCGCCGACGGAACGGTAATCCCGCCGCAGCCGCCACAGGATCCCCTCATCCGGCGTGGAATTGAAATCGCCGAGCAGGATGGTCGGGTTCTCCTCCGTTTCCAGAAGCTTCCGACAAAGCGCGGCGGCATTTTCTCTCTCGGGAAGGGATAGACCAAAATGGGTGGCGAGAACGGTCAGATGCTTGCCGCCCGCGAAATCAAACGTGCAGCGCAGCACGGAACGGCTCTCTACCCCGTCCGGAACCCTGCCGTCCACAATGGGATCCGGGATCGGTATCACCTCGGAGGAGGCAATCGGATAGCGCGATACCAGCCCGTTGCCGTAGGGCTCCGTCCCACCAACATAGATCGACCGCCCGAATACATGGTGGAAGCCGAGATACCCGCCGATCGCGTCCGCCTGTGCCGTGTATTCCGGCGTCAAACCCGCACCGCGCACCTCGTTCAACCCGCAGATGTCCGCTCCTACCCCTCGGATCACCTCCGCAGTCTTGGAAAGATCGATCACCGCCCGCTTCTCTGTCCGCCAAAGCGGGTAATCCATCCCGTGAAGGATGTTGTACGTCATAACACGAAGTTCCATAAGCCTGTGTATCCTTTCAAAGTGTAAAATAAACGCAAAAGCAAAGAAAATACCCCAAAAAAGCCGACCACCCAACGTCCCCCCATAAACTATATCCCGCAATCTCTCCCCGTAGAAGGCGGATCACTGCGTGAGCCGCTCGCGAACGATCTCCTCATGCCAAGGACGGAGCAATATTGGTGAGCAGATGGACTTGCACAAACTCCCCCCATCAAATCACCCATATAAAAGTTTTGCGGAGCTTTTTCAAAAGCGACCGTTCCCCGCGGTCCCCCGGGCCCCGGGCCCCGGGGGCGGAGCCAGGGTTATGGGGGGTCGATAGCCGTCTCACCATAAGCGCAGACCGCAAGAACCGTGCCGCCGTATCCGGTGATCGTGCATTTGCCGCCGCGGCAGTCGATGGAGAAAATGCCGCCGTGCGCATGGATGTTCGTCAGGGTCAGATGATCGAGCGCGGCCGGAACGTGCGGCGTGACCGTAAAGCTGCGGAAGCCTGCCGGCTCCAGACCGAGCATCCCCTCGACCACAATCTTGCAGTATAACGCCGATTCGCCAGACAGGTGGCGTCTGCCTCCCTCCGGATACGCCTCTACCGGATACGGCACCCGTTCGCCAAGCAGCCGATTCTCACTGTACGCACGGAGCAGACGGTACGCCTCGTCCGTGTGTCCCGCAGCAAACAGCCCCCGCAGCGCATAGAGCGTCGAGCGGTCCCAGATCGTCTCGCTGGATTCCGCGGTCAGCATCCCGTCGCCGCGCAGCAGATACCGTGAGGTCAACGCCGCAGCCGTGCCATCCGCACGGTCGAAGATCCGCATACATAACGGCATACAGATCCACGACCGCAGCTCCGTCAGCCCCTCGTGATAGCGGTACGTGTCCATCCCGTGGAGTTCGGCACCGAATACCCGCTCGATCGCCCGGTGCAGGTCCGCCGCCTCTCTCCGACAACGATCCGCCGTCGCCGTATCGCCAAGCTCGTCCGCCAGAATCGCACAGTATAACAGCCCGCTGTGGCATAGACACGACGTGTTCAGATTCGTTGCCCCGTGCGAGAACCGTCCCTCCAGCTCGTCCGCATCCGACGCGATCACGCCCTCCGCCGTCTTTTGGCGCATACAGTACTCCAGGCACCAGAGAATCGCCGGATAATACGCCCGCGCGGCTTCCGGATCACCGCAGGTCAGGAAGAACCGACTGGCGCCGTAGAGGTACATCGCAGCGTCCCCGCGGTCCCCGGCACCGTTCCAGTAGTCCAGCCCCTCCGCGATCACGGATGAGGGGATCGGCGTATAGCTCTCGCTCATGAACGGGATGTACATCCGGTACGCGTTGCGGCTTGCCTCGATCAGCGCGTCGTCCCCGGTATAGGCGAAATAGGGGCCCGCATACTCGACCTCGTCGTTGCACCACGTCGCCGCGTAATAGCTGTAGCCGCCGGGGGAGTGGAGCTTCCCGTACCGCGTATCGAACACGGATTCGCCCGCGCGCAGCTTCGAAAACGTAAACAGCGCATCCAGCACCGCTTCTCCGGTATCGATCGCCATGGGTGTCGTCAGTGCGCGGATCCGATCCCGCCGTTTTTCCAGCTCCGCATCGGCGTGGAGGCAGGGCGTGGATTCGTTCGCAAGTCTGCCGGAGAACTGCGTGACGATGCGGATGACGTTCCCAGGCGCGAGGCTCGTGCTGCGGAAATCGTGGTTGATCTCGGCGACGTTCACGCCCATCGGACCCATGGTCTCGCCGACAATGCGCGACTGCGGGGTATCGGTGGTGATGGAAACCGACTGCGTGCCGTCATTGGTGATCCGGATCTCCTCAAAGGACGCACGAGCGGTGGCAGCCGGATAGCAGGTGCGGTGGATCTGCAAGTCTCCCGCACGGGAGGTGATGTGCAGCACGCCGTCGATGCGGAATTTCGTCGGCTTCTCCCGCAGCTTTTCGCCGTCGCAGTACAGGGCTATCCCCTCCGGCATATCCATCTGCCACGACGCGTGGGTATTGTTCGGGCGGACACGCAGTGTGGGGAACACGGGGTGGTGGATCAGCACAAGGGTGCCGTCCTCCGCTGTGCCGTATTTCACAGTATCCGAACATCCAAAGCCCGCCATCTCCAGATCATCGGTATGGCAGTCCTCTGGGGTCCATGTGATCGCCTGCTGGTGTTTTAGGGTCCATCTCATGTGTATATATCCTTTCTTATTATAATAGGAGGCGGGGGGGGGGGGCCAGGGGCAACCGGGCCGTATTAAAAACCACCCCCAAAAATTTAAAATGAGGCGAAAATGATAATATT
>USGH01000004.1 GCA_900554225.1 uncultured Eubacteriales bacterium
GCGTTGTAGAGAATCACTGCGGTCTCTGCTCTGGTCAGCGTTTTGTCATAGGCAACATCCTCAAGCCCACGGTCGAGACCCAGCTTGATCGCGGCGTTGATGTAGCTCCACGGATAGTTCTCATTCATCCTGCCCGTTTCCTGACCCAGCGCACGGACCAGCATCGTCATAGCGTCCTGGAGCGAAATGCCGCCGGTAGGTTCAAAGGTCACCCTGGAGGTGCCGATGATATAGCCTGCCGCATTTGCCCACGAGATCGCGCCGTTGTAATACGGTTCGTACAGATCGGTAAAACCGGTGGTGTTCACGCGCCCTGCGTCCTCTTTATTGAGCATGAGGCGGAACAGCAGCGCTGCCATCTGTTCTCTTGTAACCGGATCGTCCGGGGAAAATTCCTTGTCGCTTGTACCCTTGATGACGCCAATATCGGATAAAATATCGATTTCCGTGCTGCCGATATGCGTTTTGTCCACATCGGAGAAGTCCTTGGCGAATACCATGGTTCCGCTTGTGGCAATCAGAAGTGCTGCCAATACAGAACAAAGGATTCTCTTTTTGTTTTGATAATTCACTTACGTTTCCTCCTTAGGGGCTTGTGTGTTGGCGGTCGATTTCTTTCCGCCGCGACGTAATGATACCACACATCACGTATGATTGCAAGTGATTTTATGCATATGTAACACTATTGAAATATTTATTCACTGCTATTTCACCTTTTTGAACAATTGTGGAATTGCAGTAAAAAAATGCAAGTCTGCTATGGGTGAATACTCTATCCCATAGGACTTGCATTTTTCTCTTTGGCTTATGACTCCGCCGTTTTGGTTTCTGTATGCAGCGGATTCTGGTAGGTGGATACATGGATGGCAGCGCATTCCTTGACAAGCGACCGGATGTAGGCGTTTACGGTTTCACCGCCCATATCCAAATCCGTCATCACGACCATCACGTACGGATGCGTATCGAAAACGATCGCCATATCGTGATAGGATGCCGTATCCCAACCGTATTTATGCGCGCAGGGTGTCGGTGAAACAGCTGCCGGGATCATTACGGTGTGCATGGAACGGGTCATTGTGTCGCGCAGAAAGATTGCCCACGGCTCCTCCGTCTCTATATATGCGTACAGATCGCGCAGTACGGCGGCACAATCGGCGGCACACAGTTGCATGAATCCGGATTTTGTTCCGCGGATCCCAAGCCGTCCGACCATGGCATAGAAGGAATCCATGTCGAAACGCTCCCGCAGCTGCCGGAATGCAACATTGTCGCTGTAAAGCAAGGTGTATTCAAACAGCTCCCGGATGGTCAACGTGAAGCCCTTTGCCTCGTACTGGATCTTTCCGGAGCCTTCCTCATACATCGTATCGGGATCGTAGGTCCATATCTCGTCGAGATCGTATTTCTGCTCGCCATCCCGGTAGATCAGCTTGCCGTCCTCATCATAATGCGGATGCTCCCCCTCGAACAGCGGCACACCCTCTTCATCGTACAGCGGGGTCCCGTCGTCTGCGAAATCGTGTCGATTCTTCTCAAAATCGTCGATCTCCCGGATCACGGCGTAGACGTACGGTGCCTTGATGAGACTGGCGGCATACATCACCTCATCTTCGTTATACGCAAAAGAATACCCCGTGGTAAGATCCTCATAGTATACGGCAAGCGTCGGATACCGCTCCTGCGGCTCTTCTGCTTCCGTACCTTCTGTAGTCTCTGTCAATACAGCTTCCCCGGATTCCGTCTCCTCCTCCTTCGGTGGGAGCAGCGGCGCTTCTTTGAGAAGCAGTTCCATCAACCGCTTGATGTGGGCGGTTTTGGTGGAGAAATCCTCGCGGTTCATCCCGTCCAGCACGGCGATCTTTTCCCGACAGGCAGTCAGATCCGCCGCATATGCAGCTTCCTTTTCGCGCAATGTGGCAAGACGGGTCGTCATTTCGGTGACAAAATCGCCGTCCACGTCCGTAGCCTCCCGGAATAGGGCGAGCTCCTCCGTGAGCTTGTCCTGTTCGGCGCGCATATCGGAGATGGTGCGTTCCAAATCTGTGATCGTATCGTACAGTTCCCGGTTTTCCCGTTCGATTGGCGATTCCGCCGCCGGTTCCATCCCTTGCGGCACAGCCTCGCGAAGATAGGCGACGGCAAAAAACACGGTGCTGACAAAGAAGAGAAATACGGCAGTCCCCAGTGCAATATACACCGGATCCAGCCGTTTTTTACGCCGTTTGCCTCCGATACGCGGCATACCGGCGGCTTGCGGCGTGATTTTTGTTTTTTGTGCCGTTGCTGCGGCGAATGCCTGATCTGCCGCACGGTTCGGATTCTCTATACCGCTCGGATCTGCCGGAACACTTGGGGTATTGGCACCCTGCGGCGTTGTCGATTGTGCTGCATCTGTCGAAGCATTCGGCTTTACAGGTTCCATCGGATTAGTCGGAGTCATCGCTATAGAATATTACCTCCTGCGGATACCGGAGACCGAGCTTTTCCCGGGCGATTTCCGCGACGTATTCCTCGTCCATCGGCGCGTCGAGGGTGGCTTGCAGCGAGTCTATGTACGCCTCGTATTCGTCGATCTGTGTGGAGAGGGTCTGTGCCGTATCGTTTAAGTGATTGTTTTGGAGCTGTAGGGACACGAGCGTCACAAAGCAGAAGACGGAAAACGCCAGCACCGCGATTTTCAAAAAAAGAAATCTTGTATTCCGCAAGAGAACCGCCTCCTCACAGCCGCACCCAATCGGCAAACTTTTTTTCCAAATTCCGCGCATATCGTATTCGTCTCCGCCGCGCTGCCCGACAGACAAGCACACCGCCGCTGTGGTTCCAGAGCAGTCTTCCGCCGCGCCACAGGCATCTGCCGATACAGCAAATCGGCTTCCATAGGAGATATTCCGCCAGTTTTCGCAGAAACAGGACGATCGTCTCCGAAAAGAACATCATGAGCCGTCCGATGGTGTGGTAGTAGAGGAAAAAGCCAAGGACGGCAGGCAAAAAGAGATAGAGCCGAAACATACCGTGATTCTCATGGAACAGAAAGACGGAAAAGAAAAATGTGACCACGAGGAGGTAGGAGAAATCCAGTACAAAAAACAGAGCGAACGCCCCTTTTGTATACGGTACCGGTTTCTCACACGTGCCTCTATACGTCGCGACGCGGCACAGAATATACGCTATCCTTATTATATCGTATCCGACGCCAAAAATCAACCCCAAAAGGCACGATTCTGCCATTGTTTTTAGCTGATCCGCAATGAAAATTTCCATATGCTGTCTACGTATCCTTACTCTCTCGCTATATCCCAAAAAATGGCTTGCCTATCCTCTGAGCAGCCTGGAAAAAAATCCTTTTTTCTCTCCGGTATCGCTGCTCCCATAGGCAATCGATTCGATCTCTCCCTCGATCTCCAGCTCTCCCGATTCCGTGCTGAAATGGCGGATCTTCATGCCGCTGCCCCACACGGTTACCTCTCCAAGCACAGACAGCGCGGCAATCTCCGACTCCGTGAAGCTTTCCACTTCCTCGATGCCGGTGAGCTGCGCGCGCTGTCGGTCCCATATAGCAATATTCTGATGCAGATTCTTTTCTCCGTTCACGGCCAATCTCCCTTTCGTTATACATGAACTCTCTGGTAGATTGTATGCGTGGAAACGGTGCAATATGCCTTTTTCAACGGAGTATGCGTTTCCTTTGGAGGGCTCTGCATATCCCCGCGAAAAATCAGTCTGTGAGGATTTCGTAGAGAGACGCGGCATCTGCCTTGGCAGCGTGTTCGCGTACATCCAGCACCCGCAGACGCATGGTTTTGTCGCCAAAGGTAATCGCAATGACGTCGCCTTCCTTGACATCGTATGATGCCTTGGCGCGCCGTCCGTTCACCTCTACATGTTCGGTATCGCAGGCTTCATTGGCGACAGTCCGCCGTTTGATGACACGGGATACCTTCAGAAATTTATCGAGTCGCATAGTATAGTCCTTTTCCTGCTTTCCGCTCTCCGTTTACGGATTGAGCTTCTTTTTCAGCACCGTGGAAGGCGCAAAGGAAGCACTGCGGGATGCGGCAATGTGGATCTTCTCCCCGGTCTTCGGATTTCTGCCTTCCCGTTCTGCCGTTTCCTTTACACCAAATGTACCAAAGCCCGTGACCTGGATCTTATCTCCGGCGACAAGCTGTTCCTCCAATACGGCAAGGATCGCATTGAGCGCGCCTTCCGTCTCCTTGATGGTCATACCCGCTTTTTTTGCGGCACAGTTTACCAGTTCCGTTTTATTCATGATTTTCCTCCGTTTGATTTTCATTTTTGTAAGTATATATAAACTCTGTGGTTTCCTTTTGTAATGCGCCTTCCAGGTCTCCACCAAGTTTTTTCGATTGCAGGGCGGCGAGAAACGCCAGCTTTGCCAACGCCGTCTCCTTCTGTGCCGCATCCTTGTCGGGATCGAACGCGTCACGCACAGCGTTTTCCATCTGTGTGTGAATCTCCTCGTCCGTCCCGAAGCTGTAGTCGTCCTTTATGGCTTTCCCGGCGATTTTTTGCGCGCGCATGAGAGCCGGCAGCATCGGCGGCACAGCTTCCATGGACGCACGCACGGTATCGCGGTGTTTTTCCTTCTTTTTTAGTTTTTCCCAATTCTCCAGTACTTTTGCGGAATTTTCGGCGACAGTATTGCCAAAAACGTGTGGATGCCGATAGATCATTTTGGCACAAATGTCTCCCGCCACCTCTTCTATGGAGAATCGACCCGCTTCTTCCTCGATCCGTGCGTGAAAATACACCTGGAACAGTACATCGCCGAGCTCCTCACGCAAAAGCACCGGATCCGCATTATCGATCGCCTCCACGACCTCATAGCATTCCTCAATGAGATCGTTGCGGATGGACTGGTGTGTTTGTTCCCGGTCCCATGGGCATCCTTCCGGGCTGCGCAGGATCTCGGTCAGGGTGCGCAGATCTTCCAAAGTATAGCTTTTCTTGTCCGCAAGCGCGCGGATCTTCTCGGAAATCGAGTCCATTTTTCTCTTCCTTTGCGATAGACGTTATAGATTGTGGCATGCGCCGCAGCCGTCCGGTCAGAGTGCGCGGCAACGGCAGACAGGCAAGCTCTGTCTCACCCACCGCGCCCGAATACCAGAGCAGTGGCAGATACAGAATCACCGCCAAACCGATTGCAGAACACAGGACAAGCGCGTTTGGCAGATGGGCGGACAGCAGTCGATATACCCCATACGCGCCGCCGACCGCCACAGCCGCAGCAACAAAGGGCTTACAGAATATCGTAAACAACGGTACGTGAACGCCGTTTTTCCGAATCTCGTTTCCCGTCGCGCACAGACTGATGACAGTGACCACCGCGTAACAGAAAAAGGTGCCAAGCGGAGAAGCAATGATGCCCAGTCGCGGGATCAAGGTGAGACTTGCCGCGATTTTCACACCGGCTCCGGCTACCATGGCAATCACGGGCAGATACGCCTTTCCGGCCGCCTGCAAAACGGAATTGGTCACGGCAAGCAGACAGACGAGAAAGGACGACGGTGCCAATGCGGTGAGCAGAGGTGCTGCAAGCTGTGCGGAATCGGCGCGGTAGAGCAAGGTCAGAATCGGCTCCGAGAGGGCGGAAAGTCCCATGGCGCACGGCAGTCCGATCCACACGGCAATCTTCAGTGCGGCAAGGACGGATTCCCGCAGCTTGTCATACGCCCCGGCGGCTTTGTATCCCGTGATATGAGGAACGATCGCGTAGGCAATCGGGTACACGAGAACCGGCGGCAGATTGAACAGCGGCACGGCGAGAGAGGTATAGTTCCCGTATGCGGCGGTCGCTGCCTCCTGTGTCATGCCGGCGGATTGGAGCAGCCGTTGGATCAGCGCGGTGTCGATCATATTCGTCAGACTCATAACGGATGAGCTGATCGTTACCGGCACGGCAATCGCGGTAAAGGCGGCAAGGATCCGGCGATAGGACTGGGGCGGCGCACGATCCGGAGTGGGGGCTTCTTTATAGATACAGCCTGTGATCACAAGATACAGCATTCCAAGCGCAGTACCGATGGTCAGACCGGATACGGCATAGGCGGCGGTGATGGCGGGCGAAAATCCCTGCGAAATGGCATACACACCGCAGGCGATTCCGATCCCGACCTTCCCTATCGCCTCCACCAGCTGGGATACGGCGGTTGGGAGCATATACGACAAGCCCTGAAAGTTTCCCCGTAAGGCACTGGCAATGCAGATGAAGAAAAGCGTCGGTGCGATCACGGCGATACACCAGGCGGCAGGCGGTGCACCGATCGTTTCGGCAAGGCTCCCGGCAAAACGCAAGAGAATCGCCGTGCCGATGGTACCGATGGCGGAAAGCAGCCCCAATGCGGTGCAAAAAACGCGTTTTTTCTGTGCCGCCCCCTCCTCCGCCTTTGCCCGTGCGACCAGAATCGACAGTGCCACCGGGATTCCCGCTGTGGAGAGCATATAAAAAAAGGTGAAAATGGAATACGCCGCGTTGTAGTAGCCCATCGCTGCATCGCCCATCAGCCGATTCATCGGGATCTTGAACACCAGTCCGAGGATCTTTGTAATCAGGCTCGACAGGGTCAGCACGGCAACGCCTGCCGCAAACCGATTGCCGGTATCGTGATCTACCCGCGAATCGCAGCGACGGTCTGCGTTGTGGCGATTGCGGAAATTGCTGCCCCCTCCACACGTGTCATACCGGGAATACCCGTGATTTTTCGCCATAGAACGCCTCCGATCGGAATTTCCGGCATTCGAGGCGGGCGAGCGTCATGCTGCGTGGGACGTATGACATATCCGTACAGGGTTTTCCCAGCACATTCTGCACCGTGGAGCATACCGGGCTTCTAACCCTGTATATCTCCGATAAATTCCCGGAATACCGAATCGGAAGGAACCATGCGGCTGGAAAAGAACGGGCTGTCGAACGCATCCAGACAAGTCAGCAATGCCTGTGCTTTATTGTAGTACCGACTGGTCTGCGGGATCGCCGCGAGATACGGACGGCACAGAGGGGCAATGACAAACAGCTCATACGGCAAGTACGAATTGATCCGCACCGTGGCATTTTTCGCGTAAGGCAGGATATTCTCCTCTTCATTGGCACGGACGCTGTCCCACAGACGCAGCGTAAATTCCGGTGAAGCTCCCCTGGTACGCACATCCCGCACAATGCGCCGGAGCAGCCGAATATCGTTATCGGAGAGAATGGTATTCTCCGCATCGTCCGGTGCATCGGGACAGATGAACACACTGTCGAAGCCGCCATAGGGAGCAGACGCAGTGTGCAGTACGGATGTGACCTCGGGATAGACCGCCTGGATTCCTTCAAAGATATGGATATTCCGTTCCATCGGGCAATATTCCGTGTACGCATTCCTTTTCCCGGTCGTGAAATCGTAATGGGGCAGCAAAACCTTTTTCCCCTTACAGATGCCCTCAATCACCGCTGTCAGGCAGTCGAGATCAATGGCGTTCACGGAATCATAGTCGAGTGCAGCAGTATCCGTTTCCTTCACCGGACGATCACAGAAAAAGTCATCGATGGAGATCAGCACCGTTACATCGCCGTTTTCGCGCAGTGCCTCCATCAGCCGGGTAGAGGCGGTGGTCTTACCGGAGCAGGACGGTCCGGACACAGTCAGAACCCGGCGATGATTCCGGTGTACGATTTTCTCCACGGCATCGGCAAGTGAACTGCGAAATGCCTCCTCTCCCGCCATCACGAACGACTGCGCGTCGGCTGCGGATTGAATCTGTGGATAAAACATCTTGCTACTCCTTTATGGCTTCTCAAAAAAGCGGTACGCGGCTTCCTGCAGGGCGGCAAACCGTGTCTCCCGTTCGTTTTCCCGTAGGTATTCATACGGATACTTTGGCTCGAAGATCCGCTCGATACGTACATTTCCGTTCGCGTCCGGCAGAGAGACGAATTTTGTCACCGCCGAAGCGCCGCACGCGAAAATGCTGTGGACCTCCTCCATCATATAGACGTTGTACAGTCCCTCGTGACCGGGCTTGGCGTACCCGACGTTTTCAAGATTGCCTACGGTATTTTTCTGACGGTACATATAGTACGGCTGATAACCGGCACCCGTGAGGGCATTCTGGGAATAGAGAACCGCTGCCATCGCCACCGCGCCGTCCCGGTCATAGGGAATCGTGCCGTCCGCACCCGCTTCCACCTCGGTTTTCAGCGACGCGGATTTTTTCACGCAGAAGGTGTGAACCGTCACATTCTCCGCGTGCAGCGGCAGGATCCCGTCGATGGTACGGGCGAACGACGCAGCACCTTCTCCGGGCAGTCCTGCAATCAGGTCGATGTTGATCTCCGGAATGCCGGATGCACGGGCAGTCTCGTATGCGGCGAAAAATTCCGCCGCTGTATGCTTTCTGCCGATCTTTGCAAGGATCTCCTCATTGAGCGTCTGTGTGTTCACACTGATCCGCGTAACACCATACTCTCTTGCGACCGCCAGCTTTTCCGCCGTGATCGTATCCGGACGTCCGGCTTCCAGCGTAAATTCCTCGGCACCACCGGCAAGCGGCAGGATATGGGGCAGCAAAAAACGCAGCTCGTCCGCAGAAAGCACGGTTGGAGTACCGCCGCCGATATAGACGGTACGCACGTGCAGACCCAGCGCACGGATCAGCTCCGCCGTTTTGTCGATGTCGTCGGCAAGAGCGCGCAGATAGTCCGGAATCAGTGCGCGCAGATTCGGGGAGGTATACGAAACAAAGGAGCAGTACGCACAGCGGCTCGGACAGAACGGGATGGCAATATATACGCTGCAATCCCGTCGGGCTTCCGGTGTGATGAGCCGATTCTCCGCCACAGCCACCGTTGCCGCGAGCGATGCCTTGACCGGAGTGACGAAAAATTCCCGGCGCAGGATCCCGGCAGCCTGTTCCGGCGTCATACCATGCTCTAAATATTCCGAGACGAGCTTGGCGGGCCGGACTCCGGTCATGATCCCCCACGGCGGCGTAAATCCGGTAAAAGTCTGTCCGGCAATGAGAAATGCGTGCCCGACTGCGATTTTGCGGATCCTGTCATCGTCTCCCACAGCAGCATCGCGCAACTGCACCGCATCCCCTATGGTAATTTTGTCTCCACGGCGGATCTCGGCATGTGCGGCTGCGGCAGTCTCGTCCTCCTTCAGATCGATCACAATGACGATGGTCTCCGGCGTTTCTGGTTCATTCTCGGGAAATTTCGCGCCGGGGAAAAAGATCATTGCAAGCGTTTGCAGATAATAGGCATTCAGATTTCCAGTATATTTGATAATCATCGTTTCGGTAATTTTAAGACGTTGGAGTCCATAACGATCGTGATCGGACCATCGTTCGTAAGCGCGACCTGCATATCCGCGCCGAATTCTCCATGGGCGACGTGCGGAATGTGGGTTCCCAGTCCCGCTAAGAACTGCTCATACAGCGGCCTAGCGGTCTCCGGCAGTGCGGCATTCATGAAGTCCGGACGGTTTCCTTTGCGGTATGCGGCAAGCAAGGTGAAATTCGACACGACGAGTGCTTCTCCGCCGATGTCGGCGACAGACAGATTCATTTTTCCCGCCTCGTCCTCAAAAATGCGCAGCTTCGGGATCTTTTCGTAAAGCAGGCGGCAGTCCTCCTCCGTATCCTCCTTTGCAACGCCGAGCAAAATGAGCAGTCCCCTGCCGATCTCTCCGTTGCTGTGTCCGTCAATGGTCACGCGCGCTTCGGCAACTCTCTGTAGTACAGCTATCATACAGTACTCCTCTCAGGTGAATCCACGCGCGATGCTCCGGACGTGGTCGATGGAACGGATGCGAGAAATAATGGAGTTGAAATGCTCCACATTCTTGCAGCCGACGGTCAGATTGATGATGATGTCCTCGTCCGTACGCTTTTTCGTATTGATGGACAATAGCGACACCTTCATATCTGCGAGAGCGGCAGTGATGTTGGCAATGAGCATCATGTTGTTTTCGGCGAACACCTGGATCATGGCTTCAAACAAAGCCTTTCCGGTATCCACGCCGTCCTCATGATCCCACTCCGCCTTGACCCAGCGTCCCGCATACTCCGGATTCTTTTGGTTGTTCAATACATTCGGGCAGTCCGCCTTGTGGATCGAGATGCCGTAGCCCTTGGTGATGAAGCCGATGAGCGGATCTCCCGGGAGCGGATTGCAGCACTTTGCAAATTT
The DNA here is from genome assembly GCA_900554225.1 of uncultured Eubacteriales bacterium. Classification (GTDB taxonomy): domain Bacteria; phylum Bacillota; class Clostridia; order Oscillospirales; family CAG-272; genus UMGS1696. The sequence continues at coordinate 10,196 of USGH01000004.1, forward strand.
GACCGCGCAGCCGTATTCGCCGTCAACGACCACGCCGTTGTTCGAGCGGATCTTCTTCGGCTTCGCTGTCTGGACCTGCTCCGTTTCCGTGATGATCGGTGCTTCTTCCTCCGGCTTGACGATCTTTTCGTATTCGTCCTTCAGCTTGGCGGTCACGCGGGTCATGGCGATCCCGTTGTAGCCGATGGCGTTCAGAAGGTCGTCGGCGTTGTTCATACCGAGACGGTGCGCGATATTCTGGATGATCTCTTCCTTTTGTGCTTCTGTAGGATGACCGCGGAATTTTGTAAATTCCCTCTCGAGCGCGTCTCTGCCGAGGTGGATGTTCTCCGGTCGCTTCTCCTTCTTGAACCATTGACGGATCTTCGAGCGCGCTTCTCCGGTTTTTACGATTTTCAGCCAATCGCGGCTCGGTCCCTTGGAAGCCTGTGAGGTCAGCACCTCAATGATCTCGCCGTTCTGCGGTACCCGATCGATGGGAGCGATCATGCCGTTGATCTTCGCACCGACCATTTTGTTGCCGACCTCGGAATGGATCGCATAGGCAAAGTCGATGAGGGTCGAGCCCTGCGGCAGTGCGATTACATCTCCCTTCGGCGTGAACACGAACGTCTCCTCACTGAAGATGTCGATTTTCAAGGCGTGCATGAAGTCGTCGGAATCGATTGCGCCGTTTTCCGTGTCGATGAGCTTGGAGATCCACTCAAGCTTCTGGTCGATCTCCTCCTTCGATTTCTCGCCGGATTTATACTTCCAGTGCGCGGCGATACCGTATTCGGCAACGTGGTGCATTTCGCGTGTGCGGATCTGAACCTCGAACGGAATGCCGTCCCTGCCGATCACGGTAGTGTGGAGCGACTGGTACATATTCGGTTTCGGCGTGGAGATGTAGTCCTTGAACCGCCCCGGAATGCTGCGGAACATTTCGTGGATCACACCGAGTGCGGTATAGCATTCCAGCTCCGTATCGACAATGATCCGGATGGCGTAGAAGTCGTAGATCTCGTCAAAGCTCTTGTTCTGATTGAACATCTTCCGATAGATGGAATATACGGTTTTGACGCGCCCCTCCAGCGTGAAGTGGATGTTGTACTCCGCCAGCTTTTCCGAAACACACGCACGGGTATTCTCAATGAAATTCTGGTTCTGCCCGTACTTTTTCTCAATATAATTCGATACCTCGCTGTAGCCGATCGGATCGAGATAGGACAGTGCCAGATTCTCCAGCTCCTGCTTCATGCGCTGCATACCGAGTCGATGGGCAAGCGGCGCGTAGACATGCATCGTTTCCAGTGCCGTGGTACGCCGCTTGGATTCCGGTTTCGCACCGAGAGTTCGCATATTGTGGAGGCGGTCGCACAGCTTGATGAAGATGACACGAATATCCTTGGACATGGCGAGCAGCATCTTACGGATGTTCTCCATGTGCGCTTCTTCCTTATCCTCGACGTTGATGTCGTTGATCTTCGTCAGTCCATCGACGAGCATCGCGACCTCCGGACCGAATTTTGCGGAGATCGTTGGCAGATCCGTCTTGTCCGAGCAGTCCTCCACCGTATCGTGCAAAAGCGCGGCGCAAATGGAGTCGGTATCCAGCCCGAGTGCGGCTACAATCTCTGCGACGGCGATGGGATGGGAGATGTACGGATCCCCGCTGACACGGAATTGTCCCTCGTGGAGCGATGCCGCATACAGAAATGCCCGGTCGATTTTCTCCAGATCATAGTGCTTGCCGCTTGTTTTCAAAACGTCCAACAGTTTGTCGATATTTGGTGCTTCATGTGATTCTTTATGTAGCATAGCCGCCACTCCTTCCCGATGCTTTTCTGTGGCAAGGGTTCTGTTTCATTGTTCAAAATACCTCTCGACAAGCCGTTTATAGAGCGGCGAACGTTCGAGATTCGTTTTTTCCTTCGCCGGCGGACATTCGAGCGCATACACCTCCGCATCAAATTCTGCAAGCGGTTCCATGGTGATGAGATGCAGTTCCCCCAGCACCCGGAGCATCAGCATGATTTTTGTGTAGGAGAACATTCTCCCGCGTGTACGCAAAAGATGCTGTAGAGCACGCACACTGTACACAGAATGCTCCAGCCGCAGTTCCCGCCGCAGGAGACTGTAGAGTACACCGCAATCGTCTCTCGTCGGGATATAGGCGACGATCTCTCCGGTGTTTAGCGGCAGATCCGCCTCTCCATCAAGAAGCACCCGATAGGTCTCGGATTCACGATTCTCTTTTCCCAACGCACCCGCAGTCAATCTGACATCTTTGATAAGCTGCACGGATTTGTTCCCCTGAAACTCGTTTATATCGAGCAGGAAGACGATATCCAGGATGTCTCCGGGAAAAATGTCCAATTCCGCCATCGTTTTGCGGAAGCACATCGCCGAAATCGTACCGTTTCCTACGCGCAGAACCAGTCGCGTATGCTTGCCGCCGCCGACCTCCGCAATATCGACAAGCGGGATTTCCTTCATATAAAATACAGGCTGCGGATTGGAAACACCGTATGGTTCGAGACAATATAGCTCCTCCGCCTGCTTCATGGTGATGTCGGCTGGTGTCAGCTCACATTCGGCTTCGATGAGCGGGGTCGGATCGATATTCTTGAGCCGTTCCCGTGCATAGGCGTTGATCCGCTCGCAGAATGCCGCAAGATTCTTTCGCTTGATGGTCAGTCCTGCCGCCAGCTCATGACCGCCGTATTTTTCCAACAGATCCGCACATTCGCCCAGTGCTTCCGCCAGATTCATCCCTTTGACGCTCCTGCCGGAGCCCTTGCCGATCGCCTCGCCGTAATTCGGATCGTTCGGATCGTGCGCATTGTCGGCTCCCTCAAAGGAAATGAGGATCGACGGACAGTTGAACCGTTCCGTGATGCGAGAGGAAACAATGCCGATGACCCCATGGTGCCACGTTTCATCGCCCAATACGATTACGGGATCCTTTTGCAGATCGGTGTTTTTGATCTGCTCGCGGGCTTCGTCGACGATTTTGTTCTCCTCGTTCTGCCGCTCCTTATTGATGTCGCAGAGCTCCTTCGCGATCGGTCGGGCAGTTTCACAGTCCGGGGATAGGAACAGATCGACAGCAAGCGCGGCGTTGCGGATCCGTCCGGCAGCGTTCAGGCGGGGCGCGATGGTAAATCCGATCAGTCCGGCAGTGATCTTCTTCTTTGCGGTACTGCGGGATTCTGTCCTTGTTGCATCGAGCAGTTCGATAATGCCGGGGCGCGGGTCCATCTCCATAACGGAGAGACCATAGCTGACAATCAGTCGGTTTTCGTCCCGGATCGGCATCACGTCCGCCACGGTACCGATTGCCACCAGATCGCCGTATGCTCTGCCCACCCGCTGTACACACCGACCGAGGGGCAATTCGGGATGACGTAGGGCTTCGAGCGCGCAGAGCAGCTTGAACACCACGCCCACTCCGGCAAGCTCCTTGAACGGATAGTCACAGTCGGGTCGTTTCGGATTGACGATGGCATATGCGTCCGGCAGGACCTGGTAGCATTCGTGGTGGTCGGTGATGATGAGGGTCATGCCTGCGTCCGCTACAAGCTTTGCTTCCTCCACGGCGGTGATACCGGTATCCACAGTGACGATCAGATTTGCTCCGCCTTCCGCCAGCTTCTGCACCGACGACGGCGACATACCGTATCCTTCCCCTACCCGGTTCGGGATGTAGTAGGACACATCCGCGCCACATTCCCGCAGATAGAGTAAGAGACTGCTGACCGAGGTCACGCCGTCCACATCATAGTCGCCGTAGATCACGATCTTCTCTCGCTTTTCGACCGATTCCAGGATGCGACAGGCAGCTTTTTTCATGTCCGGCAGTGCGAAAGGATCGTGGAACTGCTCCGTTTCCTTGGTGAGAAAGCTGCGTGCCGCGGATGGTGTAGTATATCCGCGACTGCACAGCAAGGCAGCGGTCGGCAGAGTCAGATGGAGGCTTGCGGCGATCTCCTGCGCAGGAACATTCTCAAGCAGTTGTTCATGGGTCGCGCCGATCACCCAACGGTTCATTCTTTTCATTCGATTTCTTCATTCCCATCTATATACAATATTCTTATTCCTGTGTTTCTTTATCCGGCTGTTCGTTCGGTGCCTGTTGGAGTACCGCACGGATGACAATATCCGGCTTTTTCCGCTCCACCTGCCGCTCCACCATAGCGATTATGCAGAAGGACAGCACAAATCCGCCGCCCGCCATACCGTATGCGCCTGCCGCTGCATGGAAGATTCCGTTTCCGACCGCGTAAAAGACGGCGCAGAAAAGAATCGGCAGAAGAAAGACCAGTGCAGCATAGGAAAGCACCTTTTTCGTCGCGGTCTCCACGGCTACGGTATCGCCGACATTGGCGTCCGCTTCGTTGTAGGCGCGTGTGACCAATGTTTTCCCGGCACCCATCAGACTGCCCGCGGCGCAGGTATGGCTTTCGCAGTTTTTGTGGGTACAGCCATCGCACATGGACGCGCGTTCCACCCGAATCTCCGCGATTTTTCCATTTTTCGACACAACAACGGCAGTCTGACGCATACGGAGCACCTCTCCTGTACATTTGATGAAGACTTGGATTTCAGGTTGTTTTTTCGCGATTAACCCCTGTATTCGGGCTTTGTGGCACAAAAATCCCGATCGTTTCAGAGCATCCTTCTATAATAGGCTTTGCGGCTTTCTGCCGCGCACGGCACCGCGTTATACAATCCGCCTGTACTTGGCAAGAATCCATCTGGCACAGCGGATTCCGTCTACGGCCGCAGAGACGATCCCGCCCGCATATCCCGCACCTTCACCGCAGGGATAGATGTTGGGGTGTCCGATCGCAGTCCCGTTTTCGTTCCGCAAAATGCGCACGGGAGCCGATGTTCTCGTTTCCACACCGGTCATGGGTACATCCGCAGCGGCAAAGCCGGGAATCTGCCGGTCAAAGTGTGCAAGGCCCTCCGCAAGCAGCCGATGCACATACGGGGGCAGGATCGTGTGAAAATCCGCCATATGCACCTTACCGCCGCGATACGAGGGTTCGATCCGCCTGGGTTCTGTTCCCTGTTTTCCCTGCAGGAAATCACCGACCAGCTGACACGGTGCATAATACGCGCCGCCGCCTGCACGGTATGCCGTTTTTTCAAGCTCTCTCTGGTACGCAATCGCGTTCTCGGGTGTGCTTCCATAATCCGCAGGATGCACGGAAACACAGAGCGCGGCATTGGCGTTTTTTTCATCGCGCGCGTATCGGCTCATCCCGTTTGTCACCACGGTATCCTCTTCACTGGCAGCCGCAACGACCTCGCCGCCGGGACACATACAGAAAGAATACACACCGCGATCGCCCTGCCGATACGATACCTGATAGGTCGCTTTTCCCAGTGCAGGGTCTCCGGCAAGCTCCTTATATAGTGCGCGGTCCAGCTCGGCTTGCAGATGCTCGATGCGCACCCCGACGGAAAATGGCTTCGGCTCGATCACAAACGAGGCGGACAGCAGATCCGCATACAAATCCCGTGCGCTGTGTCCGCTGGCAATGATCAGATCGGAATACGGAATTTCCTCGCCGCATACGGTCACGGCACGGTCGGTGATATGCGTCACGGTGCTGTTATACCGGATCTCGCCGCCCAATGCCTCGATCTGCCGATGTGCCTCTGCAACGATCTGCACAAGGATGTCCGTACCGATATGCGGCTTTGCTTTCCATGCGATGTCCGACGGCGCACCGAGTGCAAGAAGCGTTTCCGTCACAAAGGTCATGAGCGGATCGTGGATGCGCGTGGTCAGCTTACCGTCCGAGAATGTGCCTGCCCCGCCCGCGCCGAACTGGATATTGGACGCCGGATTGAGTTTGCCTTCGTTCCGGAATCTGGCGACAGTCGCGGTACGCTTTTCCACATCCTCCCCACGCTCCAGAATCAGCGGGCGATACCCCTCCCGGGCAAGCAGAAGTCCGCAAAAGATACCCGCCGGACCAAAGCCGATAATCACCGGTCTGCCGGAAAGCGATTCGGTGCCGTAGGTGATCCCCAGCTCCGGGTGAATATACCGTTTCCAACCGTTTTTGGCAATACGCTCCGCAGAAACTGCATCCGATTCGGCATAGACGGAGTAGACAAAGCGGATCGGCTTCCGGCGCGCATCGATGGACTTTTTCGCAATTTCCACTTTCTGCGCCTTTGTTCCGGTGCTTTTTTGAATCTGTTTCCGCGCGATTTCCTTGGCGTAGGCATCCGCATCCTGCCCATGTCCTTTCCCCGGATGATAGGGGATCACAATATTCTCAATCAAAAACTTTTCCGTCATCCGTCCACCTGCACCTGTACCGTATATTCGCCAACCTCATAGATTCCTTCCGAATCCTCCGAATCGATCACGATCCGTGCACTTTTGGTCAGGATCGCGCTGCCGTTCGCCGTCGAGCTGGACAAATCCACCACCGCCGAGAGATCGGACAGCCGGATCTTACGCAGCTTCTCAATCGGACCGCGCAGTGTGATCGGTAAGGAATCGGTGAGGATCGTATAGTTGATCCCGGATGCGCCTGTCACCTCAATGTCGCGCAGCTCAAACTCCATGGTGCCGATGTTCGCGTCGATGGTCACGTCCACATTGACCTCCTGTACGCCGTCGATGATGACGTTATCCGCACTCCGCAGACTTCGTGTGGCACTATAGGTATTGCCCGTGATCTTCTTCTCATCGATCACGATGTGAGAGAGCATCTCCGTATCCTTTGGCACCTTTGCCTCCTCCCACAATAGTCGGACCACAGATGGGGTCACGCTTAAGGTGGTATTCGTGTCGTTGAGATAGCCGTACTGGAACTCCACCTCTACCGGCACATCCTGATACGTATAGATCGGCACGGTCGCACGGATGGTGCCAGGGGTGCATTTGAGATAGGCGGACTCCACCCTTACGCCGTATTTGTCCTGCATCTCCAGCTCCACCTGCGTCTCAAAGGAACTGGTGTGTCCGGTGTAATCGACATAAGCGACCACCTTTTCTATGCTGTCCACATATCGCTTCGGACCGGTCACGGCTATGGTATCGCTGTCCAGCGTGATCCCGTTTTCGTCCAAGATATATTTTGTGTTGTCCAGCTCCAGATTTTTGCCCTGCACTTCCAGCGTGAACCGATTGCTGACATTTTCGTCCACGAATACGACCACGTTGTCCTGCGACATACTGATGAGGGCTACATCGCTTGGCAGATCGATACGGATGGGCAGCACCTGTCTGCCGGTCCCGGAAATGAGGCTGGCATCCGCGGTCGCCAGAATATCGTCTGCACTCAGCTTGGAGGTGATGCTTTTTTTACCGGATACGGTGATGTTGATGAGCGTCCCGTTGCCGCTGTAAATCGCAAATCCGCTTGCAGAGGCGAGAACGTCCTCGTTTTCCAGCTGTACCTGCACGGAACGGATCTCCGTTTCATAATACGGGCTTTCCACCGCCATAACGTAAATCCACAGCAGAAACGCCGCGAACAGGCATAGAAGCCACGCAATGCCGTTGTGCTTGCCGCTTGTATTCTGGAATGATCCGGCAACGCCTGTACCGGCCATCTTCGGCTTCCGTTTCTGTATCATACCCTTTCCTCTCTTTCCGGACGCTCCTGCGGAAAAGCAATCCCGCGCTTTCTCATTTGTTCTTATCCTGTTCCCGGCGCGCATTCCGGAACTTGGAGCCGATCAGCTCTCTCCAGGTGCGTTTTGCGCGCTGTACGCCGTTTTCCGCATCTGTGATGAGATACCGCCGGAGCGCATCTGTCAGCGTTTCCTTATTGAATCCGCGTGTGAAAGCCCCCTCCAGCGCGATGGATACCACGCCCGTTTCCTCCGATACGACCACGACCACGGCATCGCTGTTTTCGCTCATACCGATGGCGGCGCGGTGACGGGTCCCGAGATCCTTAATGATGTCCGGATTCACTGAGAGCGGCAGGAGACATCCCGCGGCATAGAGACGGTTGGCACGGACGATCAATGCGCCGTCATGCAGGGGAGCCTTATTGAAAAAGATATTTTTGATGAGAAAATCCACCGGATCCGCATTGATCACGGTACCGGTCAGAATAAGATCTCCAAGTCGGGTGCCTCTTTCAAACACGATGAGCGCACCGGTTTTCGATTCGCTCATATCCATCACGGCAGAAACCACCTCGTCGATCATGTGCAGCGTTTCCTGAGAATTTTTCGCTTCTCCGATGCCACGGAAGCCCTTGATGGACTGCCCGCCCATCTTCTCCAAAAACGAACGAAGCTCCGGCTGAAACAGGATCACAAGGAGAATAATCCCGACCTGGAAGATGTTCTGTAAAAGGAACTGCAACAGGTACATATCAAAAAGGTTGCTTGCAAGCTGAATGAGAAACACCAGAAGCACACCGAGTGCCAGCTTTCCTGCGCGCCGTTCTCTTACGAATTTGTACACACAGAAAAGGATGATCGAGACGCAGAAAATGTCGATGCAATCCTGAATCTTGATCCCCGATATGATGTGCAGTATGTCCTCCCAGCCGTTTTTGAGCCAATCCGGCAGCATTTCTATGCGCACCTGCCCTTCTCACGTAGTCTATTGTAGTATTATAGCATACCTGCGCCGTTTTTTCAAATCTTTCTTTGGAATTTTCAGTGTAATCCCGTAAATTTTTTGTTTTTACCCGATACGCCATACCTCTATCGCGGAAAAATTTCTATTCTCGGACGAATGCGCCAAAGCCGCGAGAGAATAAATATACAAAATCTACGTTTTTCCTCTTTTCTTTTTTCGGGATGTGTGCTATAATACAGAGTAAGACAGAATCGGAGGTGAAAAAATGGAATATTCCGGAAATCCGCGTCCGATGCCGATCCATATCGTGTGTGGGCATTATGGCAGCGGAAAAACGAATGTCGCCGTGAATCTCGCCATCGCAGAGAAAAAAAAGCACCCGGACAGAACGGTCGCACTGGCAGATCTCGATATCGTCAATCCCTATTTCCGTTCTGCGGATGCCGCTTCTCTGCTGCGCAGTCACGGTGTTCATCCGCTGGTCCCGCCGCTTGCCAACAGCAATGTGGATATCCCCTCGATGCCGCCGGAGCTGACATCCTACTTCGGAATCGATGCAAAGGGGGAAAAAACCGTCTATATTGACGTTGGCGGAGACGATGGTGCCGTGGTACTCGGGATGTATGCCGCCCAGATCGCTGCAATGCCCTACGAAATGCTCTACGTCGTCAGTATGTACCGCCCGCTGACCGCCGATCCCGCAGATGCCGCCTGTCTGATGCGCGAGATCGAATCGCTGTCCCATCTGCGCTGTACAGGGATCGTCAACAACTCCTCCATCGGAGAAGAAACGACGGTATCGGACGTGACGGATTCCGTTCTCTGGGCAAGGGAATGCGCTGAAAAATGCGCCCTGCCGCTGGTCTGCCACACGTACCGGGCAGATCTGTTGCCGGATCTCGCACCGCATTTTGCCAAAAACGGCTATGGTGACGAGGTGCTGCTCCCGCTGCAAAACGCGACAAAACGGCTGTTTTAACATTCCGGTGCGTCGCCTGAATTCATAAATACTCAACACAAGGAGGTTTTCATGAATAAAGTTACATTTCGTGCAGATCGCTGCAAGGGCTGCGGTCTGTGTGTGGACGTATGTCCGAAGAAGATCCTGGAGCTTGCCCACGACGTTCTGAACGCCAAAGGATACCATCCGGCGCGCATGACCGATCAGGCAAAGTGCATCGGCTGTGCCATGTGCGCGATGATGTGTCCGGACTGCGTCATCAAGGTGGAGAAAGAATAAGAGGTGGAAGTATGGCAAAAAAGGTTTTGATGAAGGGAAACGAGGCAATCGCAGAAGCGGCGATCCAGGCCGGCTGTCTGTACTTCTTCGGGTATCCCATTACTCCGCAGACGGAAATCGCGGAATACATGGCAAAGCGGCTGCCGAAGGTCGGCGGACTCTGCTTACAGGCGGAATCCGAGGTCGCGGCGATCAATATGACAATGGGTGCCGCTGCTGGTGGTACACGTGCGATGACATCCAGCTCATCTCCCGGAATCGCGCTGAAAAGTGAAGGAATCTCCTACATTGCCGGATGTGATCTGCCCTGTCTGATCGTCAACGTACAGCGCGGCGGTCCCGGACTTGGCGGCATTCAGCCCTCGCAGTCCGATTACTATCAGGCAACGCGCGGTGTGGGTCACGGCGATCTGCGGCTGCTCGTTTTAGCCCCCTCGTCCGTACAGGAAATGGCTTCTCTGACCGCTACGGCGTTTGATCTTGCCGATATTTACCGGATGCCTGCGATGCTCCTCGCGGACGGTGCGCTCGGTCAGATGATGGAACCGGTCGATTTCTCCGCATTTGAAAAGCACGAAATCCCGGAAAAGCCGTGGGCGACGGTTGGGCACAAAATGGCGCGCGAACACAACATCGTAAATTCCCTCTTTATCGATCCGCAGGTGCTGGAGGATTCCGTGCGTGCGCGGTACAAGCGGTACGACATGGTGGAAGAAAAGGAAGTGCGGTATGAGGAATTCTGCACCGACGACGCAGACATCGTATTGGTGGCATTCGGCATTACGGCGCGTATCTGCAAATCCGCTGTGACCGCCGCACGTGAAAAAGGCATCAAGGCGGGACTGCTCCGTCCGATCACCCTGTGGCCGTTCCCGAAAAAGCCGATTGCCGCTGTCGCCGATCACGCCAAAGCACTGCTCTCTGTCGAAATGTCGATGGGGCAGATGGTGGACGACGTGCGGCTGGCTGTCAACGGAAAAAAGCCGGTCTACTTCTACGGCAGAACGGGCGGCATGATTCCGTCGGTGGAGGAAGTGACTGCGGAAATCGAAAAGCTTGCCGCGGCGTTATAATCGATAGGAAAGGACGAGAAACAGAATATGAAAACCGTATTTGACAGACCGCACGCTCTCTGTGACGTACCGCTGCACTACTGTCCCGGCTGTACCCATGGGATCGTACACCGGCTCGTAGCGGAGGTCATCGACGAGTTGGGCATCGAAGGCAATACCGTCGGCGTTGCTCCCGTAGGCTGCTCCGTATTCGCCTACAACTATTTTAACTGTGACATGATCGAGGCGGCGCACGGCAGAGCTCCGGCAGTGGCGACCGGTATGAAGCGCACCCATCCGGACACCGTAGTCTTTACCTATCAGGGCGACGGCGACCTTGCGGCAATCGGCACGGCGGAAACCGTTCATGCGGCGACCCGTGGGGAAAACATCACGATCATCTTTATCAACAACGCCATCTACGGCATGACCGGCGGTCAGATGGCACCGACTACCCTGCCCGGTCAGGTGACGACAACCTCTCCGTACGGCAGAGACCGCAAGATCCAGGGCAACCCGATCCGCGTGTGTGAAATGCTCTCCACGCTTGACGGTACGGCTCTGGCGGCGCGTGTTTCCGTGGACAATCCGAAAGCGATCATGAACGCAAAGAAGATGATCCGCAAGGCATTTGACAATCAGCTCGCCGGACGCGGCTTCTCCATTGTAGAGGTGTTGTCTACCTGTCCGACCAACTGGGGTATGACACCCCGCGATGCGCTCCAGTGGCTGCGAGACAATATGATCCCGTATTATCCGCTGGGTGTATATAAGGATACATCCGCTGTGGAAAAGGAGGCAGAATGATGACTGTACGTATGATTTTTGCAGGCTCCGGCGGTCAGGGAATCCAGTTCTCCGGCAAACAAATGGCAAAAAGCGGTATGTATGCCGGGTATCAGGTAACGTTTCTGCCCTCCTATGGTCCGGAAATGCGCGGCGGTACCTCCAACTGCACCGTTGTGATCTCGGACACGGAAATCGGCTCCCCGAGCGTCACCACACCGGACATCGCTGTTGTGATGAACAAGCCGTCGTTTGAAAAATTCGAACCGCGCGTAGCTCCCGGCGGAAAGCTCTTTGTGGATTCCACGCTGGTCGATCTTGTTTCCGCGCGGGATGACATCACCGTGATCGCCCTGCCGGCTACCGATATGGCAGAGGAAAACGGACTTGTTGGGTTCGCAAACGTGATCCTCATGGGCAAGATCATTCGCGAAACGGGACTGTTTACCTACGACGATTTTGTGTCGTATCTGGTCGGCAGCATCCCGCCCGCGAAGGAAGCACTGATCGAAAAGAACAAAAAAGCCCTTTCTCTCGGCTACAACGCGTAAAGAAAACTCTACATTTTTGAAGACGGATGACTGTTTACGGCAGTTGTCCGTCTTTTTTGCTTTTTTCCATTGTGTCTCGTGCGCCGCTATGGTGACACGCCTCTATTGCGAAATATTGCTTGACATAATGTTGACCGCAGTGGCAAGACTATTACACAGCAAGGCAAACAAAACGAATTGGGGTATTCTGGTATGAAAAAACTATTGCAAACGCGCCGCTCCCACGCGATATTGTGTGCGGTCGTGTGCGTACTTGTGGCGTTTTCTCTGGCAATCGGTATTGCGGCTGGGAATATTGTGTATCCGGGCGGGATGCCGTTTGGCGTCAAATTCTCCTGCGACGGACTGATGATTGTAGGATTTTCGGAAATGGAGGACATTGCGGGTTCGGGTGCTTCTGGCTGCAAAAATCCCGCATACGATGCCGGACTCCGACTGAATGACATGATCCTCGCCATCGACGATGTACCTGTACGGACCGCAGAGGATTTCTCGGCGATACTGGGTCAAAAAAAGGGGAGCATATCCATTCGATACCGGCGGGACGGGCAGGAAGGGATCGTCACACTGACACCGATATATTCAGAAGCGGAGCAAAAATACAAAACGGGGATGTGGGTACGCGATACGACTGCGGGGATCGGTACGGTGACGTTTCTTCTGCCGGACAGCGGGGTGTTTGCAGGACTCGGGCACGGGATCTGCGATCAGACGACAGGCAAACTCCTTCCGATGCGGCGCGGCAGTACGATGCAGGTGGTGATCTCCGGCATATCCCGCGGCAAAAGCGGCCGTCCCGGGGAACTGATCGGGTATTTTTCCGGAGAAACCTCCGGGGTACTGCTCGGCAACACGAACGCCGGGGTCTATGGGATCCTCGATGCCGTACCGCGTGAGAAGATCCCGGAGGACAAGCTGGAGCTGGCGGATCGCTCGGAGGTACAGGAGGGAGACGCGTATATCTGGTGTACGCTCGACAATGGAAAACCCTGCCGATACGCGATCTCCATTGGCTCTCTGCACACGGACAATCCCGACTGTTTCTCGATCACCGTGGCGGATCCAGCACTCATCGCAAAAACCGGCGGCATTGTGCAGGGGATGAGCGGCAGCCCAATCGTCCAAAACGGGAAGCTCGTGGGAGCCGTCACCCATGTTCTCGTCGGCAATCCCTGCGAAGGCTACGGGATCTATATCGACAGTATGTGTAGGAATATGCCCGCTTTATTCTCCTGACCGCACGGCTCCATGGATCTGCCGACAAAACCGCCGGGGATCGCTTGGGGCCGTTTTTACGTTGTTCTCCGCTTTCCAACATTTGCCCTACCCGCCGGTGGATATATTTTCATCCGGATCGGGCAATACTTTCTGTACAGAGAAAACCCACGGCGCGGAAACGGATGCTTCTCTTCCGTCCAGCCGCCCGTGCATCCGAAAAGGTAGAAAACGATGTACTATAACAAAGTGGAGATCTGCGGAGTCAATACGGCGAATCTGCCTACACTGACCTCTGCCGAGAAAAAGGTACTTTTGGGAAAGGTCAAGCAAGGCGATATGGGCGCACGGGAACGGCTCATCGACGGAAATCTGCGGCTGGTGCTGTCGATCATTCAGCGGTTCACGAACCGGCGCGAGAATCTGGACGATCTTTTCCAGGTCGGCTGCATCGGGCTGATCAAGGCGGTGGACAATTTCAATACCGATATGGAGGTGGAATTTTCCACGTATGCAGTCCCTATGATCATTGGTGAGGTACGGCGGTATCTGCGCGACAACAACAGCATCCGGGTAAGCCGCTCTGTCCGGGATCTCGCCTATCGCGCTCTGCAAGCAAAGGAACAGCTGTCCCGGGAAATGGACACGGAACCGTCTGTGGAAAAGATCGCGGAGGCACTCGGAGTGAAAACAGAGGCGGTATCCCGTGCGCTGGAGGCAATCGCGCTGCCCGTTTCCCTCTACGAAACGGTATTCAACGACGGCGGCGATTCCATATACGTCATGGACCAGATCAGTGACGAATCCGCCTCGGATGAGCTGTGGCTGGAGGATATCGCGCTGCAAGAGGCGATCGGAAAGCTGAACGAGCGGGAAAAGAGGATCATCGAGATGCGGTACTACAAGGGAAAGACCCAGATGGAGATCGCGCAGGAAATCGGGATCTCGCAGGCGCAGGTCTCCCGACTCGAAAAGGGTGCGTTCGACCAGATTCGTCGACAAATGTAGTTTTGTTTTCGTGATATTGATTTTTACATTATGTGGCTTTTTGTCTTTATGACCACAATTTCTCTGTTTTGATTCTCCAATTTCAGTGTGCCAATCCGGTCTTTCACGCCCATATTGTGAATATTTTTCAAACTACCTGTTGACAAAGTCGGATGTGTGTGGTATAATACGTTTAGAGAATGTGGACAATCCATCATCTCGAAAAAAATTTATCTTTGTGAGGTACAAAACTATGAAGAAGCTTCTCAGCATCCTCCTCGCCACTCTTGTTGTGGTCTCCCTCGCAGTTTCCGCCTCTGCCGCTTTCGACCGCAGCTACACTGCGCCGAAGGGCACCCCGACTCTCGACGGCACCGTTGACGCTATCTGGGACAACGCAGAATGGACCAACGTGGACAAGCCGTTCGATGGCTCCACCGACACCGATTCCACGCTGAAGGTCAAGCTGCTGTGGGACGATGAGCATCTGTACTTCCTCGCTGAGGTGTACGACAAGGTCATCAACGTGGAAAACGACATTGTCGAGATCTACTGGGACCTCAACAACGATAAGGATACCTCCTACGGCGATGACGACATGCAGACCCGCTTCAAGGTTGCAAACGGCGAAGTCGTACAGGATTCCGGTGCCAACTGCCAGAACGACGCGGAATGCGTTTCCGTTTCTCTCGGCGGCGACAAGTATCTCCTCGAAGGCGCGCTGACCTGGACGCAGGAAGTCAAGGAAGGTCAGGTTATGGGTCTTGAGTTCATGTACAATGAAGGCGACTCCACCAATGACTTCACCGAAGCATATCGTTGGAATGTTGACACCGCGAACGGTGACGGCGCTCCGTACGCTGACACCTCCGCTTTCGGTACGCTGACCCTCGGTGCCGCTCCTGTTGTGGAAACCGAAGCTCCTGTTGTAGAAACCGTTGCTGAAACTACCGCTACCGAGACTGTTGCAGCGCCGAAGACCTTTGACGCAGGCATCATCGCTGCTGTTCTCGCAGTTGTTTCCGGTGCAGGCTACATGATCTCCAAGAAGTCCAAGTAATTCCCCACATACAAAATAAGCTGTATGAAAATTGCCCGTCTGATCGTTCTTTGGTCAGGCGGGCTTTTTTGTGTGTCTCTTTATCGTTTCTGCGCACTGCCTTTATGATTTGCGATCCGATCCTTCCGTTTACGCGTTGAACGTCTTTCGCAGGACGATCTTATCTCCCTGGGTACCGCAGCACACAAATCCAGCTTTCTCGTACATGGCGATCGGCCCGTGGTATGCCAGCGATCCCGCACTGTCCGGATCGCAATTTGTCGCATAGGCTTCCACGCAATCGTATCCTGCCGCTGCGGCATCCCGACATACCCGGTTGAGCAGAGCGGTCGCCACCCCCTTATGCTGATACGCCGGCGCCACAGCAAAACAGAATATGGATTTCACCCGGACACGCGGATCATGCGGCGCGATATTCCAAAACGAACGGAGATACTCCACGCAAAGGGAGCAGTTCCCATTCGCGTTGCACCAACCGATCACGCGCTCCCCGTCATACGCGAGATACCCCTCGATCCCGCCGTTCTGGACGTATGCCATCGCTTTTGCACGGCGCGTTTCCTCCGTTGGATACCAGTGACAGCCGTCGCTATAGGCTTCATCGGCTCTCCAAGTCACACAGTAGCATTTTTCCCCACCGTGATTGTGAGGCGTTTCGTCGAAAAAACGGATATAATCCGCCGCGCGCTCCGGTGTAAGGGTATGAATCGTAAGTTCCATCGTAAAGCTCCTTGATAAAACACCCGCACGGTTGTCAAATCGGAGCGGTGCGGGTATCTGTGTTCGATTCAGCTGTGGGCGTTTTCACGCATCGGACTATAGACGAGCTCGTCGATCAGTCGGACGGTATACACGGTGTGCGCGATCAAAATGAGGGTGACGAGGATCTCCACAACAAGCATGGAGGACACGTACAATATCCCATATGGGTACAGCGCGGCGACGATCGCCTGAACGATGGCAAGGACTGCATTTAACAGGATCCGGGACGAGATCGTATTCCCCGTTTCCAGATCGCGCGCCTTTTTGCTGTACTGCGCGGTGTCCATCGCTTCTCCGGTCGTTTGCAGATGATAGCGGACTGCCTTCGCCAACACGAACAGGAAACACAGTGTCGCTGCCAATCCAAGAAGCTGCTCAATGACCATGGTCGCGGTCAACGTTCTGTATCGGGACTGCGCGCGCGCGATCCATTCGATCATATCATAGGTGTACTCATCGAAAAAGCGGATCTGTGCGATGAGGTTCCAGACGGACAGTCCGGCGCGCAGGAGTGCAAGCGGGATCGCCGCATATGCCAGACGGATGTATTTGCCGACGATGCAGGACGCACCGATGAGGAGAAAGGCCGGAATGGCACCAACGAGTATGTCTATTCCGTCAAAGAGAAGATTCAGGGAAGAAACGCTGACGAGGAGCAGCAGAACCAGCGCAATCCGCATCGATTGGGCATAAAAAATTCCCTTTTGCGGCAGAATGTCCTCCCGAAATTTGCGGTCCAATGCTTCGAGAAACGGCTTGTCGCGGCGAATCCCTCTGAAATACCGCACGGTCACGATATACCAGACAATGGCAGCCACAACCACGAAGAAGCCCAGCACCAGATAAAAGAGCGGTTTATACTCTGCGTAATTGAGTGCGTTGAGCGTCACATCGCCGAGATTGTCATACAGCTGTAATGCGGTCAGCTCGGGCAGCAGGGTGGCGATGGTACGGAAGAGGAAGAACGCAATGGTCAGATTCCGCCATGCACTTCCCTTTTCGTGTACGCGCGGCTGCGGTTCCGGATCGTCCGCATATTTCTTTTTCGGGATCTTTTCCGTTTTCGCAAAGACCGCCGTACCGTTGTACCAAAGCGCGGCAAAGCTCAGTCCGTCATAAAACGCAAGCATGGCCGGGATGAAGCATGCCGTCTCCAGAAGCGAGAACACAAAGGTGAGCAGCAGCATGGTGGAATCGGTAGAACCCGGCCAGATGAATACCGCGAGTGATCGACACAGCGTGATGAGTGCCAGTCTGCCGAACCACTTTTTCGCATCCGCCAAATGCTCGACAAACAGTGCAGGTTTGGAAATGCCTGCCATCAGGAGCAAATACCCGATCGCGTCCGGGAAAACATCCAGGACATGGATGACGGGATTGGCGAGAAACAGAAAGCCAACGAAAATGAGACCGATGCGCATCGGATCTCTCCTTTCACTTTATTGTTTTTCTAAAAAAGGACAAAGGGACTGTTCGCACCATTTTTGCACCACATTTGCGAAAGTCCCTCCGGCTTATTTTTTCTTTTTCTTTTTCGGATGCTTTTCCTTTTCCTCCGCGCGCCGTTTTGCTTCCTCCATTGCCATCTCCATCGATTCCCGACGATATGCGTTCGCTTTTTCATCCAGCTCGTCAAATTTGGCGTTCAGTTTATTGACGATGGCAAACCGGGATTTCTTCTCCCGCGTCATGGGATCGCCGTCCGCCGGATAGAAGGTACCAAAGCAACGATAAAACAGCACGAGATTGCAGAAAAACGCGACAAACCAGTAGAGATACACCACAAAGCTGATGTAGGACACCCTATCGGGATAGAGCGGTGAGGTGACAAGCACCACGTAGTACAACACATAGTACAGACCCGTCATCACGAGATTGCGCAATGCCGTTTCTGCGAGCTTTGGCGCGTCGGCTCCCTTCGCGATGCCGCGGATACCAAGTAAGGTAAAGACATGGAGCGTACAGGACGCGGCGGCTTTCAGACAGTTCAAAAGAAGCGTGAACCACTCCGGTTGATACCGTGCGAACATCGCCACACATCCGGTCAGGCACAACGCGGTGAACACGATCCCGGAAGCTGCCGCGCCACGGTAATAGCGGTTGTAGGCAATGAGCTTCGAGAATGCCCACAGCATCACAAGCGCACCTATGATGTCGGTAAAGAAATACACGCGGGAGAGCGAGAAGGCATAGGTCAGAAAATACCCAAACAGCAATGTGCCGTAGCCCATAGGTTATGCCTCCTCCCCCAATTTCCGCTGCGCATCACCATAGTACCCGTACCGCTCCCAACGGATGGTTTGGTCTTTTCCTCCGCTTCGTGGATGGTTGGGCGCGGGTGTGCAGATTCATTCATCCTCTTCGTCGTCCGCAGATGCCGTATATGCGCCGCAGCACTTTTTGTATTTCTTTCCGCTGCCGCACGGACAGGGATCGTTTCTGCCGACCTTTGCTGTCTTATTGACCACCGGCTTTTTCACCTTCGGCTGGCTTCCGTCACCGCCCGCAAATCCCTCGGATACCGGCTTTGCGACTTCGACACGCTTCAGTTCTTCACGCGGCTTCGGCATTACGGACAGAAGCATACGCACGGTATCGTCCCGGATGCTCAGGACCATTTCGTCGAACAGATCCGCACCAACGATCCGGTATTCGGAAATCGGATTCCGCTGCGCATATGCCTGCAAGCCGATCGATTCCATGAGGGAGTCCATCGCCTCGAGATGCTCCATCCACTTTTTGTCCACGTTCTGGAGCAGGACGATCCGTTCGATCTCCCGCATCTGTTCGCCCGGGAAGTATTCGGTTTCCTTCTTCTCGTAGAGCTGCATTGCACGGTCATCGAGCGTCTTGCCGATCTCTGCACGGACAGTCGCTGCGTCGCCGGTCATATTTTCAAAATCTTCCGGCAGGCAGAGCAGTCCCATATAGCGGTTTTTCAGTCCGGCAAGATCCCACAGTGCCATATCGTCGTCGTGCAGCGTGCTTTGTACGGCATCCGCAATGGAGGAATGGATCATGCCGATGATCTTCTCGCGCAGATCGCCGTAGTCCAGTACCTCGGAACGCTCCTAGTAAATGACGGAACGCAGCAGAATCATCACGTCGAGCTTCTTCTGCGCGGATTCGATGGAACCGGAGAGGATCTTCGCATCGATGGGCTGATCGTCCTCCAGACCGAGCCGCTCCACGATGCCAAGGATCCGGTCGGAGCCGAACAGACGCATGAGATCATCCTCAAAGGAGAGGAAGAAGCGGGATTCACCCGGGTCTCCCTGTCGGCCGGAACGCCCACGGAGCTGGTTATCGATACGCCGGGATTCATGCCGTTCGGTACCGATGACAAACAGACCTCCCGCAGCGATCACCTTCTCGGTTTCCGGACGGATTTCTTCCTGGAACTGCTTGTACAGCTCTCTGTAATGGGCACGCGCCGCCATGACCTCTTCCGTGACGGACTGGGAGGAACCGGTGGCAAGCGCGATGATCGCCTCGTCATACTCCTCCTTACGCATCTGCGCCTTTGCCAGATATTCCGCATTACCGCCGAGCAGAATATCGGTACCGCGCCCCGCCATATTGGTTGAGATGGTCACGGCGCCGTATTTACCTGCCTGTGCCACGATGTCGGCTTCCATTTCGTGGTACTTTGCGTTCAATACGGTATGCGGGATGCCTGCCGCCTTGAGCTTCCGGGACAATTCCTCGGATTTCTCGATGGATACGGTACCGACAAGCACCGGCTGCCCCTTGGCATGACAGGTCTTGATCTGCTCAATGATGGCGTTGTATTTGCCCTCACGTGTCTTGTACACCACATCCGGATGGTCCACACGGATCATCGGACGGTTGGTCGGCACTTCCACTACGTCCAGGTTGTAGATTTCACGGAATTCGTTTTCCTCGGACAGTGCCGTACCGGTCATACCGGAGAGCTTGTCGTACATACGGAAGTAGTTCTGGAAGGTGATGGTCGCAATGGTCCGGTTTTCCTTCTGGATCTTCACGCCCTCCTTGGCCTCGATCGCCTGATGGAGACCGTCGTTGAACCGTCTGCCGGGCATGAGTCGTCCCGTGAACGCATCCACGATGATGACCTCATTGTTCTTGACGACGTAATCCACATCGCGGGTCATGGTGCCGTATGCTTTGATCGCCTGATAGATGTGGTGCGAAATGTCGGCATTTTCCGGATCGGACAGGTTCTGGAGTCCGAAATACTTCTCCGCCTTTTCCACACCGGAACGGGTCAGCGTGGTGCTCTTTGCCTTTTCGTCCACGATATAGTCCGCCTGGATGTCGTCGTTGTCCTCCTTGCGGTCCAATTCCTTGATGACGTACTTGGTCAGATTTCGTGCGAAACGGTTCGCCATATCGTACAGTACGTCCACATCGTTGCCCTGCCCGGAGATAATCAGCGGCGTTCTCGCTTCGTCGATCAGGATAGAGTCCACCTCGTCCACGATGGCGAAGTTGTGTCCTCTCTGAACACGCTGCTGCTTATACGTGACCATGTTGTCGCGCAGATAGTCAAAGCCGAATTCGTTGTTCGTACCGTAGGTGATGTCGCTGTTGTAGGCCGCCTGCTTGTCCGCACGCTTCTGGTCCCGTTCGATCAGTCCGGTGGTCAGTCCGAGAAATTCGTGGACTCTGCCCATTTCCTCGCAGCCGAGCCGTGCCAGATATTCGTTGACGGTGATGACATGGACGCCCTTACCGGTCAGCGCATTCAGATAGGACGGCAATGCGGCGACGATGGTTTTGCCTTCGCCGGTCTTCATTTCGACGATTCTACCCTGGTGGAGGAGGATACCGCACATGATCTGCACGTCGAACGGACGCTTGCCGAGTACACGATCCGATGCCTCCCGGACAAGTGCGTATGCGTCGGGCAGAATGTCGTCGAGCGTTTCCAGAGAGGCAAGCCGTCCCTTGAGCTTGTCGGTCATCGCCATCATTTCCGCGTCGGTCATTGCTTTGTACGTAGCGGCGAGTTCATTGACTCTCTTCACCTGCGGCATGATTTTTTTGATCTGCCGGTCGCTGTACGTACCGAAAATGCTTGTTATCAGTCCCATTGTCCAAATTCCGCCGCGCCAGATGGAACGACGTATCCTCCGTTTTATAGATGCTCCGCTCACGGGATCCCGCGCGGACACTGAATTTCTTTGTAATTACCGTTTCGAAATGCTGCGCAAGAGAACGGCATTATGGCTATATCTATAATAGTATACTACATGATTGTGGATTTTGGTAGAGGTAAATGTAAATTCTTTCAGAAATTCGCTGTTTGCGGATGAAAATTTCCGTTTTTCTCTTGCCAACAGCCGCGCAAAGGCTTATACTATAGTCCGGATACGCGCTTTTGGTTCCGGATCAGCCTCTGCAACCGACGCAGGCGTATCGATCCCGCCGCATATGGCTTTTTCAGGGGAAAGGAGATACCGCGATCTTCACGTGATTTATGCGCGGTAAAAACATCTATGGCACTGCTCAACATCGTCCTGCACGAACCGGAGATCCCACAGAACACAGGCAACATCGCCCGTACCTGCGCCGCGACCGGTTCGGCACTGCACATCATCAAGCCGATGGGATTTGCCATCGACGATCGGAAGCTGAAGCGCGCCGGACTCGATTACTGGCACCAGCTCGACATTACCTATTATGAAAACCTGTCCGATTTCTTCACACGCAATCCCGCCGCTGCGCCCTATTATTTCACGACCAAGGCACCGCGTGCGTACACAGAGGTCGCCTATCCGCTGCCCTGCTTCATCATGTTCGGCAAGGAAAGTGCGGGGCTGCCGGAATCGCTGCTTGCCGCCAATCTCGAACACTGTGTACGGATCCCGATGCGGGAGAATCTGCGCAGTCTCAACCTGTCCAATGCCGTGGCGATCGGGGTATACGAAATCCTGCGCCAACACGATTTTCCTCTTCAGCAGAACGGCAGCACCTATCTGACCGATCGGCTGTGATCACATCAGGGGACTCATGATCTCCAGCACAGAGCGGAACAGATCGCGCAGCAGTCCCACCTTACAGTCCTTGGCGGTGATCTCCCGTGAATCCGCAAACATACGCACAAAATCCGTTTTCATATCGGCAAGGCACGGCGTTTTGTACAGCCACACACCGCATTCAAAATGGAGATACAGGCTTCGGAAGTCGAGATTCACACTGCCGACCGTACCGTACAGATCATCGCACAGGAAGGTTTTCGCGTGGAGAAACCCGGGAGTGTATTCGTAGACCTTCACACCGTTTTTGAGCAAATAGGCATAATATGCCTTTGTCGTCTCATTGACCGTTTTCTTATCGGGAATGCCGGGCGTGATGATCCGCACGTCCACACCGCTCTTTGCCGCGGTACACAGGGCCTGCTTCATCTGCTCGTCGATGATGAGATACGGCGTGGTGATCCAGACGTACCGGGTCGCGTGATAGAGGATATGGAGATAGATGTTCTCCGCCAATGCCTCATCATCCAGTGGATTGTCCGTATACGGCTGTACATAGCCCGCACCGGAGAAGGTCTGCCAGACGGACGGATCGGGGCGGTATTCGTCGTAATTTTCCGCGTGTGTGCCTCCGATCAGATAGTCCCAGATCGTCAGAAACATGACGGTGAAGCTCCATGCCGCCTCGCCCCGGAGCAAGACCCCATTGTCCTTCCAATAGCCAAAGCGCGAGATCCGGTTGCAGTATTCATCGCCGATATTGATTCCGCCGGTGAGCGCGTATTTGCCGTCCACAACACAGATTTTCCGGTGGTCACGATTGTTTTGCCGTGCGTCCAGCACCGGAATAAACGGATGGAACACCGCACATTGGATCCCGTCGGCGTACAGCTGTCTGGGCGTCCAGTACGGCAGACGCATAATGCTGCCCACGTCGTCGTAGATCACACGGACATCCACGCCGTGCGCCGCCTTTTCACGCAGGATCTCGTATATGCTGTCCCACATTTCTCCCTGCGCGATGATGAAATATTCGATGAAAATATATTTTTCCGCCATGCGCAGGATCTCGCACATCCGCTCGAAATACACTTCCCCGGTCGGCAGATACAGGCTTTCGGTGTTTTTGTACGGCGGACAACACGCCATGTCTGCAATATACCGGGACTGTCTGCCGGCATTTTCAGATTCTGCCGCAACCTCACGCAGTACATCGTCGCATTTGTCCGCGGCATGGCTTGTCAACGCGGTGATCCGGCTCATTTCGCGTTTCGTGCGTCTGGAGAGCTTATTGCCGCTGAACACCACGTATACCACGGTGCCAAACGGCTGGGTCAGCAGCACGAAGATGATCCACGTGATCTTGTAGCCGGGATTTTCATCGGTTCGGATGATCCGACAGACGCATAGCACACCCAGTACCGCCGAAAAGGAATAGACGATCGGCAGATACTCCCCGCACCGGAGCAGCACGAAAAACAGGAAGCACAGCTCCGCAACAAGCAGGAGTCCGACGATGACCATACGGCTCAGCAGAAATTTGAGGATCCTACGCAGGAATGAAAATATCGTTCTGCGCTTTTTCTTTTCCACCATATATACTTCCTCCATCCGAACGGCATAAATCTACTTATATATCATACACGTTTTCGCGCCGAAAGTCAAGGGATTTTTGACGGCATACTCCAATCTCACCCGTTTGACAGCCGCATATACGCCGGGATGCAACAGGGGACAACGTTTTTTCGGATAGGCTTGACAAGCGGGTGATGGTATGCTATACTTTGTTTGTACTTCCCTCCCATCTGCAAATGCGGGAGCGGAATAAATCCAAAACCAAACGGAGAGACAGACATGAAGATTCTATTTCAAGGCGACAGCATCACCGATGCGGGACGGGACAGAAGCAATAAGGAGGATATGGGGCAGGGATACCCGAAATACGCCGCCGCGTACATTGCCGCACGCCATCCGAATGTGGATTTCACCTTCTACAATCAGGGGATCAGCGGCGACCGTGCGGAAAGCATCCGTGCGCGCTGGCAGAGTGACTGCATCGACCTCCAGCCGGATCTCGTATCCATTCTGATCGGCGTGAACGACACATGGCACCATGCGGCGGACGAAAGCTGGATGCCAAACGCATATTTTGAGGAGTGCTATCGGTACTGTCTGGAAGAAATCAAGGCAAAAACGAATGCGAAAATCATCCTGATGGAACAGTTCCTGCTGCCGGAGCACTGCTTCACCAAGGGCAGATTCGATCTCGATGAAAAGCTGCAGATCACCCGGAAGCTGGCGAGAGAATATGCCGACTGGCTCATTCCGCTCGACGGGATCTTTGCGTCCGCCTGTGTACAGGTGCCGGGAAAATTCTGGTCCGAGGACGGCGTCCACCCCACCGCTGCCGGCGCACAGAAAATCGCACTGCACTACGCGAATGCCTTTGACGCACTCTATCCCAATCTCGGCAGATAACAACACCCCTATCGCGGAAGAACCGTTTACCCGGCTTCTCCGTTTCTTTTTGCATATCCGGCAGCCATATTTTGCTTGTTGCAATGCATGTTAGTTGTGTGAATTTCGCAGGTCCGTATTCACATTTTTTCATCGTTGTTTCCGCATTGTCGAGATTCACGAACATTTTTCTCAGATTCCACGAAAGTATGTTGCATTTTCCTATCGACAAGAATCCCGAAATGTTGTATAATAACACCAGAAAGCAAAGGAAAGAAAGCACCGCAGGAAAAGAGGTGCGGTGACAAGTACAGGAGGTTACTCTATGAATATTCTCGATCTTGAAGTCATGAAGGGCTTTATCCGGATGTGCAATGACGGTCTGTTGCAGGGCTGGCACGAACGCAACGGCGGCAACCTGACCTACCGTATGGATAAATATGAAGTCAAGGAATGTAGCGCATACTTCCACCCGAAGACGGACTGGGTTCCGATGGGCGTTAAGGCGGAAAACCTCGCAGGCGAATATTTCATCTCCACCGGCAGCGGCAAGTTCATGCGCAATGTTATCTTAGAGCCGCAGAACACGCTGTGCATCGTCGAGATCAATGAAGCGGGTGACAGCTGGCGTATCGTATGGGGGCTGGAGCTTGGCGGTCGTCCGACCAGTGAATTCCCGAGCCACTTCCTGAACCATTCCGTAAAGAAGGCATACAAGGGCGACAACTACCGTGTTATCTATCACGCACACACCACATCCCTCATTGCCCTGACCTATGTACTCCCGCTCACTGCCAGAGATTTCACGAGAACGCTGTGGAAGAGCGCGACGGAATGCCCTGTCGTATTCCCGGACGGCGTAGGTGTTGTGCCGTGGATGGTACCGGGCGGACCGGAAATCGCCGTTGCCACCAGTGAGCTGATGAAGAAATTCGATGCAGTGGTCTGGGCACACCATGGTCTGTTCTGCTCCGGTCCCGACTACGATACCACATTCGGTCTGATGCACACCATCGAAAAGTCCGCTGACATCTATATCCGTGCCATGTCCTGCGGTCTTGGTATCCGTCAGACGATCTCCGATGACAACCTCCGCGCGATCGCACGCGATTTCCACATCCAGCTCAATGAGGAATTTTTAGACTAAGCGGATGTGCCGTCCGGCGACAGACAAGACACCATAAAAAACCGCGTATCTTCTGCGAATAGAGGATACGCGGTTCTCTGTTTTATAGAATGATGCACACCAGTCCCGATGCGCCGTCGTTGATGATCTTCGACAGCGTTTCACCGAATTTTCCGCGTGC